>NZ_JBOHKS010000040.1:0-14752 GCF_050729195.1 Hypericibacter sp. | reverse complement strand
CGGGTAACGACGACGATGGGTTTGGGAGGCATCGGGCCCGATCACGCGTGATGGTTTTGGGAAGAGCCGGTCGACAGCGAAGCCCACTCTACCAAGCGAAACTCGCGGTCTGCCATAGCAAGAGCGCCCCGCCTTGTCCAGCCAAGGGCCCCGGGGCGTCGGGAGGAGTCCGGTCGCCGCCGGAATCCCGTGCGACCCCGCGGGTTACGCCGGGTCAATCCAGCCGGTTCATCTTGACCCGGCCGCCGGAGCAGCCGAATCTGCGCCTCAGGCGATTGCAGTTCGATGATGGAGACTCGGCTTATGAATATGGCCCTGGTGCGTCCCGCCGGCGGGCGACGCCGCTACGGGCGCGGTTTGGCGGCGCTCCTCCTGATCTTGGGTCTGGCCTTTGCGGGGCTGGGCCTGATGCCTCGATTGGACAGCAGCCTGGCCATGGCCGCGAACGCCAACCCCTCGGGCCTGCCGATCCCGCGTTTCGTCTCGCTGCGGTCGAACGAGGTCAATCTCCGGACCGGGCCGGGCCTGACCTATCCCATCGACTGGATCTACAAGCGCGACGGCATGCCGGTCGAGGTGATCGAGGAATTCGACACCTGGCGCAAGATCCGGGATTGGCAGGGGACCGAGGGCTGGGTCCATCAGAGCATGCTCGACGGCAAGCGCGACTTCGTCATCACCGGCGAGCGCCGGACCATGCGCCTGGCGCCGGAGATGGATGCACGGCCGGCCGCCCGGCTCGAGCCCGGCGTGGTCGGCCAGCTCTTCGAATGCGACGCGGTCTGGTGCCGCGCCGAGGTCCAGGGCTATCGCGGCTGGCTCAAGCGCGAATGGTTCTGGGGCACCTACCCCAACGAGACCTTCTGAGCCCCGCCATGGCCGATCCCGCCGGCCGGGCGCCACGCCCGGCCCTGGGCGGCTGAGCCCTTGGGCGCCGCGCGCCGGGTCGCGATCGTCGGCAATGTCGCCGGCGGCAAATCGACCCTGGCGCGCGTCCTCTCCGAAGCGACCGGCATCCCGCACCGCGAATATGACAGGCTGCTCTGGCGCGGCGCCGAGCTTCTGTCCGACAGGGAAGCCACGGCCCTCGAGCAGCCCTGGCTCGCCGAGGACATCTGGATCATCGACGGGATGGGGGCCTGGGAGGCGATCGAGCGCCGGCTCGATCGGGCCGACGGGATCATCTTCGTCGATTTGCCGCTGCTGCAGCATTGCGCCTGGGCGGCACAGCGGCGGCTCGATCAGGCCCGGCGGGGCGAGACCGATCCCAGGGAAGCGGTCCTCGATCTTGAAACGCTCTTCCGGCTGATGGCGATCACCCAGAAGCGCACCCGGCCCAAGATCCTCGCCTATCTCGAGGCGCATCCGGAAAAGCAGATCGTCCATCTGCGAAGCAAGACCGCCTTGCAGAGGATGGTCGAGGATTTCCGCAAGCAGGCCGTCGCGCGCCGCGCCAGGCCACCAGTGGCGGGCTAGATCCGGCCGGCGCCTGCCGGGCGCCTCAGGTCGAGCGCCGTCGCGGCTTGAGGCCGGCATAGACCATCCGCACTTCCTTCTCGATCAGCCGGTGCAGCGCCGCCTTCGGGCGGCTGCCCTGGGTCATGATCTCGTGGAAATGAAGATGATCGAGGCCCAGGAAGATGCGCGCCGCAACCCGACAATCGGTACCGGGATCGAGCTGCCCGCGCTCCTTCAGCAACTCGAGCAGTTCCAGCATGCGTCCGGTATATCGGTCATAGATCTCGGCGAAGGTCTTCCGATAGCGCTCCGGCGTGAAGGCCGGCGCCAGAATCTCGCGCCAGACGGCCGGCCCGGCATAGTCGATGCCGCTTTCCAGGTCGCATTGAATCAGTTTGCTGATGGCGACGACCGGATCGGACGGGGGGTTGGCGACGATCGTCTCGCTCTGCTTCAGCACCAGCTCGCGGTCTTCCCGATACATAGCCACGAGCAGGTCGAACTTGGAGGAAAAGTAGTTGTAGATCGTGCCGACGGAAACCTCGGCGTGTTCGGCAATGTCCTCCAGCCGCGCCTCCTCGAAGCCCCGCTCTCCGAAGATCGCCGCCGCGGACCGAAGCATCCTGTCACGGCGCTTCGATCGCTGTCGTTCGCGCAGGCCCGGTTCGGATTCGCCGGGGACGTTGACGGTTTTCGTCCTTTGCTGTGCACGAAGGCTCAAGAATGACACCCCTTGGGTATGTCGCGGAACGGCAGACACTACAGGCTCGATCGGTTCGCTGCCAAGGCGACGGGTGCCTGAGGCACAGCCGGCGGCCCGATATCTTGCACGCGATTACAAATTTGTGCATTCTTGCAAAAATGACTCTCCGGCGCAAAGCCGATGCGGGCCTCGGCGATGTCGGGCAAGCTCGGCAGGATCCCCGGTGCAAAGGGAGGTTCGTATCCGCCCATGATCAAGATGGCCATCGAGGTCGGAGGGACCTTCACGGACTTGATCTGGCTCGACGAGGCCAATGAGGTCCGGACCCACAAGCTGCCTTCGACGCCGGGCGATCCCTCGATCGGCGTCATCAAGGGGTTGACCGAAGCCCTCGGAAACAGCCTGCCCGCCTTGTCGCAGCTTCTCCATGGCTCGACGGTCGCGACGAACGCGATCCTGGAGCGCAAGGGCTGTCGCGCCGCCTTCCTGACGACACGCGGGTTTCGCGACGTGCTGGCATTGCAGCGCCAGCTCCGGCCGAACGTCTATGCCATCGCCTGCGAGAAGCCCGAGCCCCTGGTCCCCCTCAGCCGCTCGATCGAGGTGACGGAACGGCTCGACGCGGCGGGCGTCGTCGTTCTTCCCCTCGACGAAGGCGAGCTCATGCGCCTCGTCGACGATCTCGTGACGCGGGAAGGGGTCGAGGCGATCGCGGTTTGCTTCCTCCATGCCTATCGCAATCCGGTGCATGAGGAGCGCGCGCGCCAGCTGATCGAGGAACGCCATCCGGATCTCCCGGTGGTGCTTTCGACCCGCGTGCTGCCCACCTTCCGCGAATATGAACGCGCCTCCACGACCGCAATGGCCGCCTATCTGGCGCCGCTCGTGGGCCGTTATCTCGCCCATCTCGAAAGCCACCTCGCCCAATCCGCCCCCAAGAGCGACCTCTTCATCATGCAGTCCTCCGGCGGCGTGCTTCCGAGCGCCGGGTCCCGGGATCGCGGCGTCGATATGCTGAATTCGGGTCCGGCCGCGGGCGTCATCGGCGCCGCGCGCGTCGCCGAGGTCATCGGCGACCGGGACGTCATCACCCTGGATATCGGGGGAACGAGTGCGGACATCTGCCTGATCGCCGCCGGCACCCCCGGCGTTACCGCCGAGACGGAGGTGGACGGCCTGCCGGTCGGCCTGCCCAGCATCGACATCGCGAATGTCGGCGCCGGCGGTGGCAGCCTCGGCTGGATCGACCCGGGAGGAATGCTCCAGGTGGGGCCCCGGTCCGCGGGGGCCCGCCCGGGCCCCGCCTGCTACGGTCATGGTGGGACGGCGCCCACCATCACGGACGCCCTGGTCCGGCTCGGATGGATCCGGCCACAGCGCTTCCTCGGCGGCCGCATGACGTTGCGGCCGGAACGCGCGGATGAGGCCCTCGCCCTCCTGGCCAAGTCGCTGGGCCAGAGCGCGGACGCGCTGGCGCAGGCGATGGTCGAGATCGGTGCCGCCCATATCGGCCGCGGCATCCGGCTCGTTTCAGTGCAGCGGGGTCACGATCCGAAGCATTACGCGCTTTATGCCTATGGCGGCATGGGTCCGATGATCGGGGCGCTGGCGGCGGGCGAACTGAACATCCGACGCGTCGTCGTTCCTCCCTATCCCGGCCTCTTCTCGGCGCTGGGTCTTCTCGTCGCCGACCTCAAAAGGATCTATCGCCAGACGAATCTGCTGCCGGTGGACAGCCATATCGGCCGTCATGCGGCCGATATCTTCGAGCAGATGCGCAAGGAAGCAGCCGAGGAGTTCACCGCCTTCGGCCGATCGCCCAAGGAGCTGGTCTTCGAGCACGCTCTGGAGATGCGGTTTCGCGGTCAGGGCTTCGAGCTGCTGACCCCGGTGGATGTGGCGCGTCTCGCGAAGGAAGGGGCTTCCTACCTGCATGCGCTGTTCCAGGATACGCATCGCGTGCGGTATGGCGGGTCCGCCTTCGGCGATGCCATCGAGATCGTCACCTTCCGCCTCGTCGCGCAGATCCCGACGCCGCGGCAGGTCCTGGATCAGGTCACGCAGGGTGCAGCCAAGTCGGCCACCCCGGAAATTGAAGAAGGCCGCATCGCCTTCCGCGGCGGCAAGGTTCCCTGCCGGTTCGCCTGGCGGCAAAGCCTTCCGGAAAATTTCGTCCTGGCGGGTGCGGCGATCATCGAAGAACCGACCGCCACGACCCTCGTGCCGCCTGGCTGGATTGCCACGGTCGCGCGCGGGGGCTCCCTGGTGCTGACGCCGAAGGAGGAAAGGTCATGACGGAAACCACACCGGCGAACATCGACCAGGCCAGCTTCAACATCATCAGCCATGGCCTTCACGGCATCGCCCAGGAAATGGGCGAGAAGCTCGTCCGCTCGGCCTATTCGACCATCATCCGGGAGGCGCGCGATTGCTCCACCTCGCTGCTCGACCGTCAGGGGCGGATCATCGCGCAGGCACAGTTCTGCCCCATCCATATGAACTCCTTCGGCAAGGTCTTCGAGGCCTTCGCCAAGCGCCATGACCTTTCGACGATTCGGCCGGACGAGGGATTGATCACAAACGACCCCTATAGCGGGGCCCAGCATCTGAACGACATCATCCTTTTCACGCCGGTGTTTTATCACGGCCGGCTGGTCGCCTTCGCCGCGGCCCTCGGGCACCATATCGACATCGGCGGCGGCGCGGCGGGACCTAACGCCGGCGCGACCGACGTCTATTCGGAAGGCCTCCGGATTCCGCTCTGCCGGTTCGACGTGGATCGCGACCTGGGCGACGGCCTGCTCGAGCAGTTCATCCGCATCAATGTCCGCACGCCCGATCAGGTGATGGGAGACATCTACGCGCAATTCGCTTCGAACCGGACCGGAGAAACACGCCTCATCGAGATGCTCGACCGGTTCGGCGAGGAAACCGTTCTGGGGGCGGCGGCCGAACTGCAGGATTACTCCGAACGGCGCGCGCGCGAGGCCATCCGTGCCATTCCGGATGGTGTCTATGAAGGCGAGGATTTCGTCGACGACAACGGCTTCACGCAGACTCCGCTGCGGGTCGCCGTCAGGATCACGGTTTCGGGCGACACACTCGAGATCGATCTCTCCGGGAGCTCGCCCCAAACCAAAGGCATCATCAACTCGCCGCTGGCCTCCACGATCTCGGCAGCCTATGGCGCGCTCGCTCTGCTGCTCGGCGGCGGACATATCCCGGTGAATGACGGGCTCTACCGGCCGATCCGCAATATCAACGTCCCCCACGGGTCTTTCCTCAACCCCAACCAGCCCGTCGCGGTGCGTGCGCGCAACAGCGCCTGCCATCGGGTTTACAACGCCATCATGCTCGCCATGTCCAAGGTCGTGCCATTGCAGGTCCTGGCCTCGGGGCATGACACGACCAATGCGATCGGGATGGGGCATATGGGCCCGGACGGCTACCGCGTCTATATGGAGGTCGTCGGCGGAGGCTGGGGCGCGTCGGCGGGCGCCGATGGCGCGGACGTGGTCGATGGCTATGTCGGCAACTGCTCGAACGTGCCGGTCGAATCGCTCGAGACCGACTACCCCTTCATGCGCGTGGAGGAATATGCGCTGCGGCGCGGCTCGGCCGGGCTGGGCGCGCGGCGGGGCGGGCTGGGCGCGCGGCGCGTCTACCGCATCCTCGATGACGGGGTGAGCTTCAACTGCTACTCGGACCGCTTTCGTATCGCGCCTTGGGGTTTGCTGGGCGGCGAGCCCGGCGCGACCTCGCGCTTCTTCATCGAGCGCGGCGGCAACGTCATGCCGCTCGCCTCGAAGGGCAACGTTCCCCTCCAGCGCGGCGATCGCCTCATCATCGAAACGGCCGGCGGTGGCGGCTATGGATCTCCGCAGGAAAGGGATCCATCGCAGGTCGCGCGCGATCTGCAGGAAGGCTTCGTCACGGCCGAGCAGGCCGCCCGGTTCTATCGGACAGCTTGAGGCCTAACGCGACGCCGGGCGATCGCAGGCCATCAGCAGGAACATTGGGCGGTCCCGCTCGCGGGCCCATTCGGGGTGCGCGGCGATCTGTTCATGGCTCGGTCCCCATTCCTCGATATGCGAGAGGACGAAGCCCAGCCCCAGCAGCAGATTGACGTAAGTCCCGATGGTCCGATGCCGCTTGATCACGCCCTTGGCCAGCCAATCGGTGGAACGCGGTCCCTCCTCGAGATAGCCATCGACGGGCCATTGGCTGTGGCCGGCGGCATCGACCGACCAGCCCGGCGCGCGGGGCGCCGTATAGATCGGATGCTCGACGGAAAAGACCAACCGGCCCCCGGGCACCAGCGCCTCGTGAATCGGGGTCAGGAGCCGCTCCAGATTCTCGATGTAATGGAATGCCAGCGAGCTGTAAGCAAGGTCGAAGGCTCCAGGCGCCGGACTGAACTGCTCCAGATCCGCTTGGACATAGGAGATGGCAGGGTCAGCAGTCTCGGCTCGCGCGCGCGTCAGCATCCGTTGGGAAAGATCGACCCCCAGAACCTGGGCCGCACCCTGCGCCCGCGCCCAACGGCAGAACCAGCCGAAACCGCAACCGAGATCCAGCACTCGACGGCCCGCAAGCGATGGAAGCAGAGCGCGGAGCGAAGGCCATTCCGGCGCACCTTCGAGACCGTCGATCGAGCGCGGCAACTGGCTGTAGCCCGCGAAGAAAGTCTCGTCGTCATAGATGTTCTGCGCCATGCGCACATCACTTCATTATCCCCTCCCCCTCACGGGGGTTAGGGAGGGGGTGCCCTACACGGCGACGCCACTAATCGAAATCCTCCGCCAGCGCCGCGCGCACCGGCTCGCTCATCACGGCGATATGGCCGTAATGCGGATGGGTGAAGCCGACGAGAATGCGGGCACCCGGTTTGCGGAATGCTTCGATCTGCTTCGGCTTGAAAGGGAAATGGATGAACTGCACGGAGGAGGCCTTGCCTTCGGCGGTGCTGCGATCCTGGTCGGCTTCCGCCACGCCGGCCACGCGGTCGCCATCGACCTCGATGAAGGCCGTCTCCTCGACGCCGCCGAGGCGCGACAGGATGATCTTGCGCTGGTTGGGATCGTCGATCTCGAAGAGCACAGTGACGACGAGCTCGGCGCCTTTGGGCACGAGCGGGTTATAGGCCGCGAGCTCGCCCGGAATCTGCTCCGCCCCGCCCTTCTCGATATAGAGCATCTCCTGCACCTGGAGCCACATGCTCTCGTAATTCTCGAAATGCATGCTGCAATGAGGCCCGATCTCGAGACGGCGCAGCTTCTTGCGCTGCACCAGGTCGGCGCGGCGTTCCTTGCGCACCTTGGTGTAGGCCTCGGTGCTCATCAGGTCGTCGGCCGTGATCTCATGCTTGCGCATCGTCATCCTTTCCGTCCTTCCACCCGCCTCTTGCGACGCGGGCGGCTAGAGTCCGTATGCCTGCGCCAATAATTCAATCGGATGGTGCGAGTGGGTCGCTGCCGGCTTGCCGTCGGAGAGCCGTTCCATGCCTTGCACGATATGGGCGCCCGCCAGGGGACATTCCGAGGCCAGATGGCGCTTGCCCGCCCCTTGCGCCTGGCGTGCGACGGGTTTTCCGACCTTGAGCGCCGTCTCGAAATTGCCCTTCAGCACGCCCCAGGATCCGCCATGGCCGGAACAGCGTTCGATCACCGCGAGATCGGCCTCGGGGATCAGCCGCAGCATCTCCGCCGCCTTCTGGCCCATATTCTGGGCGCGCGCATGGCAGGCGATATGGAGCGCCACGCCGCCTTCCAGCGGCTGCAGGCCCGGCGCCATGCCGTTGCGCTTGGCGATGTCGACGACATACTCGGTCACGTCGAAGGTCGCCTGCGAGAGCGTCTTGATGCCGGCGTCCGACGGCAGGATCAGCGGCCATTCGAATTTGAGCATGAGCGCGCAGGACGGAACGAGCGCGATGATGTCATAGCCCTTCTCGACCCAAGGCAGCAGCGCCTCGCTCACCTTGCCCGCATTCTCCGCGACCTTGGCGATGTTGCCGGCCTCGAGCTGGGGCATGCCGCAGCAGGCGGGATAGAGCACCTCGGTCTCGACGCCGTTCTTCGCCAGCACCTTGCGCGCGGCCTCGCCGATATCGGGGTTGTTGTAGTTGACGAAGCAGGTGGCATAGAGCACCGCCTTGCGGCCGAAGCCCGGCGCCTCGCGGTTGATCTCGGGCGTCGATTGGCGCGCCCGCAGCATGAAGGTCTTGCTGAAGAATTTCGGCAGGTTCGCCTTGCGATCGATGCCGGCGACCTTCTCCAACAGCGGGCGGGTGAGGCCGTTGCCTTCGCTGCCGGCCCAGTTCACGACCGGGCTCGCGACCGCGGCGAGCTTGCCGTTGCGGTCGGTGTTGCCGAGCTCGTCGCGCATCTTGTCGACCTGCCCGCGCGCGCGCTCGGCCGCGCGGTAGCGCAGCATCAGATGCGGGAAATCGAGATTGAACTCATGGGGCGGGACATAGGGGCATTTGGTCATGAAGCAGAGGTCGCAGAGCGTGCAGGCATCGACCACCGGCTTGAAGTCCTCGCTCTTGACGCCATGGACCTCGTCGGGAGAGGCATCGACCAGATCGAACAGCCGCGGGAAGCTGTCGCAGAGATTGAAGCAGCGCCGGCAGCCATGACAGATGTCGAAGACCCGGCGCATCTCGGCGTCGAGCTTTTCCCAATTGGTGAAGTCGGGATCGTTCCAGTCGAGCGGATGGCGTGTCGGCGGCTCGAGACTGCCTTCTCTCATCGGTCGAACATCCCTCCTCGCAGGCGCTGCCGGGATCGGCGGCCCTGTCGGTTGCCGACGCCATCGGCATTCAGGTTCATCGGAAATAGCACGAGGAGACCGGCCCTCGCGGAATGACGCGGCGGCGGAAGAACGGGACAGATCCCGCGCTTCCGCCTGTCGTCACGAGAGGCATCCGCTTTAATGCGGAGCCCCTCTTAGGTCTGTCCCTCGGGGCTTAGCCGAGAGTGTCGAGCGCCTTCTGGAAGCGGCCCGCATGCGACTTCTCGGCCTTGGCGAGCGTCTCGAACCAGTCGGCGATCTCGTCGAAGCCTTCCTCGCGCGCGGTGCGAGCCATGCCCGGATACATGTCGGTGTATTCGTGCGTCTCGCCGGCGATGGCTGCCTTCAGGTTCGGGCCGGTGGCGCCGATCGGCAGGCCCGTCGCCGGGTCGCCAACCGTCTCGAGGAATTCGAGATGGCCATGGGCGTGACCGGTCTCGCCCTCGGCGGTGGACCGGAACACGGCGGCCACATCGTTGTAGCCTTCAACGTCGGCCTTCTGAGCGAAATAGAGATAGCGGCGGTTCGCCTGGCTCTCGCCGGCGAAGGCGGCCTTCAAATTGCCTTCGGTCTTGCTGCTCTTGAGTGATTTCATGGCTGGCTCTCCCTTGCTTGTCGATGATCTTTGAAGTCCATCCGACGGGGCGGCCGCGACACCGGTCCATCGGGTATCTGATAAATTAACTATGCAAACGCAATGAGTTTGTCAACAGATTAGAATGTTTCAAATGTACTGCGAAGGATTCTCAATCGCGAGAAACGAGCAAGCGGGGGCGCGGCGAAACGCGGCGCAGGCCTACTTCTGCGGCAGCAGCCGGATGACCACGTCGACGCGGCCGAGCTTGGTGCCCGCCGGCGCCTGGGGCAGGCGCGCCAACTGAACTTCGGCGCCATCGACATCCTGCAGATCGCCGCTTTCCTCGAAGAAGAAATGATGGTGATCGCCGGTGTTGGTGTCGAAATAGGAGCGGCCGGGATCGACCACGACCTCGCGCAGCAGGCCCTGGCGGGTGAATTGATGCAGCGTGTTGTAAACGGTCGCGAGCGAGACGCGCATATTGGCGCCGGCCGCCTCGGCATGAAGCTGTTCGGCCGTCACATGGCGGAAGCCCGGCTCGAACAGCAGCTTCGCCAGCGCCAGCCGCTGGCGCGTCGGGCGCAGGCCCGCCTGCTTCAGACGATCGACCAGCGGAGCAAAGGGACGGCTGGCTTGCATGGGCGGTGTCGCCACTCTCGAATTTGCCGGAAAACGGCCCTCAGGACGCCATCGGTCCTGATTTTGGAATAGTTACAAGCTATGTCAAGGCCGACCTGGAGGGAAGTGACAAGGCTGTGAGGGGCCCATCGCGCGCGCCCGCATCTTCATCCAGGCGCTAGTCCCCGGTCTCGAGCCGCTCAACCAGCTGGCGCACGGTCGGAATGAAGCCGTTCGCGTAATAGGGGTCGTTCTTGAAGCGGAACGCGTTATGGCCGGCGAACATCAGCTGGTCCTCGGTATGCTCGGAATGGCTGATGGTCTGCAACGTCTTCTGGATGCAGTAGGAGCGCGGGTCGGCCTTCTTGCCGGTGGTGCCCTCGTCGTTCTCGGCCCAGTTCGAGAAACGGCAGGCCGAGAGGCAACCCATGCAGTTGATCTGATCCTCGCGAATCTGATTCGCGCGCTCCGGCGTCACCAGGATCAGCGTCGAATCCGGTGTGCGCAGGGTTTCGGTATAGCCTTCCTCGACCCACTGCACCGCGTTCAGCTTGTCGGCCGCGGTCAGATAGACCAGCCGGTTGCGTGCGCCCACGGGGAACGGCCAGATATGCTCGCCGACCGTGGTGGTGGAATAGGCGACCTGGCGCTCGGAGCGCTCGCGCAGCTCGTCGAGGAACGGATTGCTCACGGCCGACGAATAGAAGCCGGTCGGGCTGAAGCGGTTGAGATAGACATCGCCTTCATCGAGCGTCATCAGCCGCTGCTTCCAGGCGGCCGAGATCGGACTCTCCTGGGTGAGCAAAGGCCGCGTGCCGAACTGGAAGGCGACCGGGCCGATCTCGGGATTGTCGAGCCAGTGTTCCCACTCGCGCAAGCACCAGACGCCGCCCGCCATCACCACGGGCGTGGCGCCGAGGCCGAACTCGGTCATGGTCTGGCGCAGCTCCGCGACGCGCGGATAGGGATCGCCGGGCTTGAGCGGATCCTCGCTGTTGGAGAGGCCGTTATGGCCGCCGGCGAGCCAGGGATCCTCATAGACGACGCCGCCCAGCAGGGCCGGGAAGCGGTGATAGGCGCGCTTCCACAAGGCGCGGAAGGCGCGCGCCGAGGAGACGATCGGATAATAGAAGATGCCGTACTGCGCGCAGATCTCGGCGATCTTGTAGGGCATGCCGGCGCCGCAGGTGACCCCGTGGATGAGGCCTTTCGCGCCCTCGAGCACGCCATGCAGCACGCGCTGCGAGGCCGCCATCTCCCACAGCACATTCATGTGGATGCGGCCCTGGCCGTTCGAGCTCTCATGCGCGATCTGGGCCTGATGGATGCCGCCCTGGATGGCGTAGGCGACCAGCTCCTCATGGCGTTCGCGCCGCGTGCGGCCGCGATAGACCTGCTCGATCAGCTTGCCGTCGGGATCATAGGAATCCGCATTGACGCCGGAGAAGGTGCCGACACCGCCCGCCGCGGCCCAGGCGCCGGAGCTCTCGCCGTTGGAAACGGAGATGCCCTTGCCGCCTTCGACGAGCGGCAGCACTTCCTTGCCGGAAATGATCAGTGGCGGCAGCGGCTTCACTCTCTCAACTCTCCTGCTCGCTCGCGAGGCTTGAACCGGGACCCTGGAGGTTCAAGCCGCGAGCACCGTATCCGGACAGTCCGATATGATGCTATCGACGCCCGCATCAAGCAACCGGCGCGCCCTGCGCCGGTCATTGACCGTATAGACCGCAACCCCAAGCCCGGCCTGCCTGACGGCCTTCAAATCCCGAGGCAGGGATCGGCTGGAAAAATGTACCGACAGGCAGCCGAGCCGGCCGGCCTCGGACCGCCAGATCTCGGGCGTGTCCCAGAGCAGCAGCCCGCGCGGCAATTCCGGCGCCAGATCGCGCGCCACCACCATGCTTTCGAGCGCGAAGCTCGACAGCAGGGGCGGCTCCCGATCCTTCGGCCAATGTTCCCGGACCACCTCGATCACGGTGGTCGCGGTTTCGACCTCGCGGCCCGGACAGGGCTTGATCTCGATATTGGCGTTGAGGCCGAGCCTGGCAAGGAGCGCGATGGTCTCGTCGAGCCGGGGAACCTTGACGCCGCGCCAGTTCGGGCCGAACCAGGCGCCGGCATCGAGCCGGCTGATCTGGCTCCAGTCCGCCTTGGCGACGGGCCCGCGACCGTTGGTCGTCCGGTCGAGCGTGTCGTCATGCATGATGATGGCGACGCCATCGCGGGTGAGCTTGGCATCGAACTCGACCCAGCGGGCGCCCAGCAGGGCGGCGCGTTCGAAGGATTCCAGCGTGTTCTCGGGTGCCGAAGCGGCCGCACCGCGATGGCCGATCACCTTGGGCAGGCGGAGCATGGCTTCACAACCCGGGGTGCTTGCAGGAAACGCCCCCTCCCCCGAGGGAGGGGGCGTGATTCTCAGTTCGAGGCCTCGGCCTTCTCGCTCAGATCGGCGCCGGTCTGCTGATCGACCGCCTTCATGCTGAGCTTGACCTTGCCGCGATCATCCATGCCGATGCACTTCACCTTCACCAGGTCGCCGACCTTCACCACATCGGAGACCTGCTTGACGCGGTGAGGCGCCAGCTCGCTGATATGGACGAGGCCGTCGCGGGTGCCGAGGAAATTCACGAAGGCACCGAATTCCATGATCTTGACGACTTTGCCGGTATAGACCGTGCCGATCTCCGGCTCCGCGACAATGCCGCGGATCCAGTCGATCGCGGCCTGCGCCGCCGTGGCGTCGACCGCCGCCACCTTGATCGTGCCATCATCCTCGATGTCGATCTTGGCGCCGGTGACTTCGCAGATCTCGCGGATCACCTTGCCACCCGAACCGATCACTTCGCGGATCTTGTCCTTCGGGATGTTGATCACGGTGATGCGCGGCGCGTTCTGGCTGACCGCCTCGCGCGAGCGCGAGAGGGCTTTCGACATCTCGCCCAGGATATGCAGGCGGCCGTCGCGGGCCTGGCCCAGCGCGATCTTCATGATCTCCGGCGTGATCGAGGTGATCTTGATGTCCATTTGCAAGGACGTCACACCTTCAGTCGTGCCCGCCACCTTGAAGTCCATGTCGCCCAGATGGTCCTCGTCGCCGAGGATGTCGGAGAGGACGGCGAAGCCGCTTTTTTCCTTGATCAGGCCCATGGCGATGCCGGCCACCGGACGGCGCAGCGGAACGCCCGCATCCATCAGCGCCAGCGACGAGCCGCAGACCGTCGCCATCGAGGAGGAGCCGTTCGACTCGGTGATTTCCGAGACGATGCGCAGCGTGTAGGGGAAGTCTTCCTTCTTGGGCAGCAGCGGATGGATGGCGCGCCAGGCGAGCTTGCCGTGGCCGACTTCGCGCCGGCCCGGCGAACCCATGCGGCCCGTCTCGCCCGTGGAGTAGGGCGGGAAGTTATAATGCAGCATGAAATGCTCGCGGAACTCGCCCTCGAGCGCGTCGATGATCTGCTCGTCCTCGCCGGTGCCGAGCGTGGCCACCACGAAGGCCTGCGTCTCGCCGCGGGTGAAGACCGCGGAGCCGTGGGCGCGGGGCAGCAAGCCCACTTCGCTGTCGATCTGGCGGACGGTCTTGGTGTCGCGGCCGTCGATGCGCTTGCCGGTCTCGAGGATGGCGCCGCGCACGATGTCCTGCTCGAGCTTCTTGAGCAGCTTGTTCACCAGCTCGGCCGTGAAGCCTTCGGCGACCAGGGTCTCGATCGCCTTGGCGCGGACTTCGTCGACCTTGTCGGTGCGGGCTTGTTTGCCAGTTTCCGTATAGGCGGCCCGCATCGCGTCGCCCGAGAGCGCCTTGAGGCGCGTCTTGGCCGTCTCGTATTCGGGGCCCTTCTCGGGCAGCGGCCAGGGCTCGTGAGCGCATTGCTCGGCGAGCTCGATGATCGCGCGGATCACCGGCTGGAAGTTTTCATGACCGAAGGTAACGGCGCCGAGCATGATCTCTTCCGAGAGCTCGTTGGCTTCGGATTCGACCATCAGCACGCCTTCGGTGGTGCCGGCGAGAACCAGCTCGAGGGTCGAGTTCTTGAGATCCTCGAGGCGCGGATTGAGCACATATTTGCCGTCGATGTAACCGACGCGCGCGGCCGCGATGGGGCCGAGGAACGGGATGCCGGAGATCGTCAGCGCCGCCGAGGCGCCGATCATTGCCACCACATCGGGATCGTTTTCGAGATCGTGGCTGAGGGTGGTGCAGACCACCTGCGTCTCGTTGCGATAGCCTTCGGCGAAGAGCGGGCGGATCGGGCGGTCGATGAGGCGGGAGGTCAGCACCTCCTTCTCGCTCGGCCGGCCTTCGCGCTTGAAGAAGCCGCCCGGGATCTTGCCCGCGGCGAAAGCCTTCTCCTGGTAGTTGACGGTCAGCGGGAAGAAGTCGATGCCGACTTTGGGCGTGCGCTGGCCGACAACGGTGCAGAGCACCACGGTGTCGCCATAGGTCGCCATGACGGCGCCATCGGCCTGGCGTGCGATATGGCCGGTTTCGAGCTTGAGCTTACGCCCGCCCCATTCGATTTCTTTTCGATAGATCTTGAACATGGATAGAGGTCCTTATTGACGGCCGGTGTACGGATGCGCCGGACCCGCGCAAGAAGCGGGAA
>NZ_JBOHKS010000039.1:0-5957 GCF_050729195.1 Hypericibacter sp. | reverse complement strand
CCCCGCCCGTCTCCGCCAGCACCTTCGTGATCGCCGCCGTCAAAGACGTCTTCCCATGGTCGACGTGACCGATCGTCCCAATGTTGCAGTGCGGCTTGTTCCGCTCGAATTTCGCCTTCGCCATCGTCCTTACTCCGTCTTCTTGGTGCGAGCTGCTCTGTCGATTGCTTCTGAAATCACGCCATCTTCGCGCGGACTTCGTCGGCAACCGCCTGAGGCACCTGCTCGTAGTGGTCGAAATGCATCGTGTACTGCGCCCGGCCCTGGGACATCGAACGCAGCGTGTTCACGTAGCCGAACATGTTGGCCAGCGGCACCATGGCGGCGATCACGCGGGCATTGCCGCGCGAGTCCATGCCCTGCACCTGGCCGCGCCGGCTGTTCAGGTCGCCGATGACGTCGCCCATGTAATCATCGGGCGTCACCACCTCGACCTTCATGATCGGCTCCAGCAGCTTCGGGCCGGCCTTCGGAATGCCTTCGCGGTAGCAGGCGCGCGCGGCGATGTCGAAGGTCAGCACGTTGGAGTCCACGTCGTGATAGGCGCCGTCGATCAGCGTCGCCTTGAAGTCGATCATCGGGAAGCCGGCGATCACGCCGGTCTCCTTCGCGGCCTTCAGGCCCTTCTCGACGCCCGGAATGAATTCGCGGGGAACCGAGCCGCCGACCACGTCGTTCTCGAATTCGAATCCGCTGCCCGCGGGCAGCGGCTCGAAGCGGATCTTGACGCGGGCAAACTGACCCGAGCCGCCGGTCTGCTTCTTATGGGTATAGTCCTGCTCGATCTTCCTGGAGATCGTCTCGCGATAGGCCACCTGAGGCGCGCCGACATTGGCCTCGACCTTGAACTCGCGCTTCATGCGATCGACGATGATCTCGAGATGCAGCTCGCCCATCCCTTTGATGATGGTCTGGCCGCTCTCGGCGTCACTCGACACGCGGAAGGACGGATCTTCCTGGGCCAGGCGGTTGAGCGCCATGCCCATCTTCTCCTGGTCGCTCTTGGTCTTCGGCTCGACCGCCACTTCGATGACGGGCTCCGGGAATTCCATACGCTCGAGAATGACCGGATTGGCCGGATCGCAGAGCGTGTCGCCCGTGGTCGTGGCCTTGAGACCGGCCAGCGCGACGATGTCGCCCGCGCGGGCTTCCTTGATGTCTTCGCGGTGGTTCGCATGCATCTGCAGCATGCGCCCGCAACGCTCCTTGTCGCCCTTCACCGTGTTCAGCACCTGCTGGCCGGCAGCCAGCACCCCCGAATAGACGCGCACGAAGGTGAGCGAGCCGACGAAGGGGTCGGTCATGATCTTGAAGGCGAGGCCCGAGAAGGGCTCGTCGTCCGAGCTCTTGCGGCTGACCGGCTCATCGCTGTCCGGCTTCACGCCGATAACGTCCGCCACGTCGGTCGGGGCCGGCAGGAAATCGACCACGGCGTCGAGCAGAGGCTGCACGCCCTTGTTCTTGAAGGCGCTGCCGCAAATGACGGGGACGAACAGGCTGGTGACGGTGCCCTTGCGGACGAGCCGCTTGATGGTGTCTTCGTCGGGCTCCTTGCCGTCGAGATAGGCCTCGAGGACGGCCTCGTCGAGCTCGACGATGGTCTCCAGCAGAGCGTGGCGATATTCCTTCGCCTTCTCCTTCAGGTCGACCGGGATGTCGCCCACGGTGAACTCGGCGCCGAGCGCCTCGTCCTTCCAGGTGACGCCCTTCATGCGGACCAGGTCGACGACGCCCGAGAACTCGCTCTCGACGCCGATCGGCAGCTGCAGCACCAGCGGCTTCGCGCCGAGGCGGTCGATGATCATCTGCACGCAGCGATAGAAGTCCGCGCCGATGCGATCCATCTTGTTGACGAAGCAGATGCGCGGCACGCCGTACTTGTCGGCCTGGCGCCACACCGTCTCGGACTGCGGCTCCACGCCGGCGACGCTGTCGAACACCGTGCAGGCGCCGTCGAGGACGCGCAAGCTGCGCTCGACTTCGATGGTGAAGTCGACGTGGCCCGGCGTGTCGATGATGTTGATGCGGTGGTCGCGCCAGAAACAGGTCGTCGCGGCCGACGTGATGGTGATGCCGCGCTCTTGCTCCTGCTCCATCCAGTCCATGGTGGCGGTGCCTTCATGGACTTCGCCGATCTTATAGGAACGGCCGGTATAATAGAGGATGCGCTCGGTCGTGGTGGTCTTGCCGGCATCAATGTGGGCCATGATGCCGATATTGCGGTATCGATCGAGCGGGGTCGTGCGCGCCATGATCTCGGTTGTCCTCGAACTCTTTCGCTATCGCCCGGATTACCAGCGGTAGTGCGAGAAGGCCTTGTTCGCTTCGGCCATCTTGTGCGTGTCTTCGCGCTTCTTCACCGAGGCGCCGCGGTTGTTGGCGGCATCGAGCAGCTCGGCGGAGAGGCGGTCGGTCATCGTGCTTTCGGAACGGCCGCGCGCATGCTGGATGATCCAGCGGATCGCGAGGGCCTGGGCGCGCTCCGGACGGACTTCGACCGGAACCTGGTAGGTGGCGCCGCCGACACGACGCGAGCGCACTTCCAGGTGCGGCTTCACGTTGTCGAGCGCGTCGCGGAACACCTTCACCGGATCGCCCTTGGACTTCTTCTCGACCTGCTCGAGCGCACCATAGACGGTGCTCTCGGCGACCGACTTCTTGCCCGCATACATCAGCGAGTTCATGAATTTCGTGAGGACGACGTCGCCGAATTTGGCATCCGGCAGGACTTCGCGCTTCTCGGCAGCATGACGACGAGACATCTGTTCGACGCTCCTTAAATCACTTCGGCCGCTTGGCGCCGTACTTCGAACGGCGCTGGCGGCGGTCCTTCACGCCCTGGGTATCGAGCGTGCCGCGGATGATGTGATAGCGAACGCCGGGCAGATCCTTCACGCGGCCGCCGCGAATCATGACGACCGAATGTTCCTGCAGATTGTGGCCTTCGCCGGGAATGTAGCTGGTGACCTCGTAGCCGTTGGTGAGCCGCACGCGCGCAACCTTACGCAGCGCCGAGTTCGGCTTCTTCGGCGTCGTGGTGTAGACGCGCGTGCAAACGCCGCGCTTCTGCGGGCTCGAATTGAGCGCTGGCACCTTGTTACGGGCGGCCACCGGGCGACGCGGGCTGTTGATCAACTGATTGATCGTCGGCATCGGCTATAGGTCCTCGTACGGTTGCAAAACCGCGATGCAAACGACCGCGCCGAGCCAAAGATTCGGCTCGTGCGGCCAGAAAAATGGTCGCCAGGGGCAAGGCCCCAGTGGGCGACCTATGTGGTGTCGTTCGTGCTTTTCGGCGGCGCTGCGTCTAGACCGTTTTCAGGTCTACCACCAGCCCCGGAAGGCGCGCGGATAATATGAATCGCCCCCCACCCCGTCAAGCGCGAAACAGTAAGAAAATTCATTGCATTGCAGGCTGTTCCGGGGCCTTGGGCGGGTTCGCGGCAATCTTCAATTAACCCAGGGATTCTGCGGGTTTCGGCAGAGAGCTCCGAAATCTATCCACAAGAGCACGGGGTGCTCGGGAAAGCCGTCGCGAAGGGTGCCTGCCCTCGCCGTCCCCCGCTCGTCACGCAAGAAGACGGAAAAATACGCATATAATTCAATGACCTGTAACCGATTCTCCCGGCGGACCCTTGCAAGAACCGCCGGGTTCGCCGGAATCCATGCAGTCCCTGCAAGACTCCTCCCCAGGGCGGTCATGTCGCACCCCGGAACGGCCGAAGGGCCTGCCCTCCGCTCGGGAGAACAGGCCCCTCGTCATTCTTGAGCTGCCGGCCGGGACCAAAACTGCCCCGGCGGCAATCCCCGATCAGGCGACTTCCGACTGCCCTTCGTTGGCGGGCGGCAGGGCCGGCTGGGCCTGGGCGGCGGTGAGCACCTTGTCGCGATCGGCTGCGAGCTGACGCAGCCGGTTCATGACGGCACCGGTACCCGCCGGGATCAGGCGGCCGACGATCACGTTCTCCTTGAGGCCCGTCAGCTGGTCGATACGGCCGGAGACAGCAGCCTCTGTGAGCACGCGGGTCGTCTCCTGGAACGACGCGGCGGAGATGAAGGAGTTGGTCTGCAGGCTGGCCTTGGTGATGCCCTGCAGGACCGGCATGCACTTCGCCGGACGACCGTTCTCCCGCTCCGTCTTGTTGTTGGCGATCTCGAACTCGGAGCGATCGATCTGCTCGCCGACCAGGAAAGTCGTGTCGCCGGGCTCGGTGATCTCGACCTTCTGCAGCATCTGGCGAACGATCACCTCGATGTGCTTGTCGTTGATCTTCACGCCCTGCAACCGATAGACCTCCTGAATCTCCTTGATCAGGTAGTTCGCCAGCGCCTCGACACCCAGCACGTTCAGGATGTCGTGCGGCACCGGATTGCCGTCCATCAGCAGATCGCCGCGCTGCACATAATCGCCTTCCTGGACGCTGATATGCTTGCCCTTCGGGATCAGATACTCGATCGGCTGGCGATCGCCCTCCTCCGGCACCACCATGATGCGGCGCTTGGTCTTGTAGTCCTTGCCGAACTCGACGCGGCCGGCGGTGTCGCTGATGATCGCGTAGTCCTTCGGCTTGCGGGCCTCGAACAACTCGGCCACGCGCGGCAGACCGCCGGTGATGTCGCGGGTCTTGGAGGATTCACGCGGGATACGCGCCAGCACGTCGCCGGCCCGCACATGAGCCCCGTTCTCGATCGACAGGATGGCGTCGACCGAGAGGAAGTAACGGGCCTCGATGCCGTTGGGCAGCGTGATGAGCTCGCCCTTCGGATCGCGCAGGGTGATACGCGGCTTCAGTTCGTTGCCGCGCGGCTGCTGCTTCCAGTCGACCACGACGCGGCTCGAGATGCCGGTCGTCTCGTCGAGCACTTCGCGCATCGACACGCCGTCGACCAGGTCGACATAGTTGGCGGTGCCTTCGCGCTCGGTGATGATCGGCAGCGTGTAGGGGTCCCACTCGGCGAGCTTCGTGCCCTTGGCGACCTTCGCTCCGTCGTCCACCAGCAGCTTGGCGCCGTAGGGGACGCGGTGGCGGGCCTTCTCGCGGTTGGCCTCGTCGCGCAGCACGATCTCGCAATTGCGGCCCATCACCACCGGCACGCCCAGGCTGTTCAAGACCACGTTGCGGTTCTTGATCTCGACCTTGGCTTCGAACGCCGCCTCGACGCTCGACTGCTCGGCGCCGCGCTGGACGGCGCCGCCGATGTGGAAGGTACGCATCGTGAGCTGGGTGCCCGGCTCGCCGATCGACTGGGCGGCGATGACGCCGACAGCCTCGCCGATATTCACGGTCGTGCCGCGGGCGAGATCGCGCCCATAGCACTTGCCGCAGACGCCGACTTCGGTCTCGCAGGTCAGCACCGAACGGATCAGTACCGTATCGACGCCGGCACGGTCGATGACATCGACCTTGTCTTCGTCGATCAGGTCGCCCGCACCCACCAGGATCCGCCCGGAGAGCGGGTCCTTGACGTCCACGGAGGAAGAACGGCCGAGGATACGCTCGGCCAGCGGCGCGATCACTTCGCCGCCCTCGACCACCGCCTTCACCGTCAGGCCGCGGGTGGTACCGCAATCCACTTCGGTGATGATGCAGTCCTGGGCGACGTCCACGAGACGGCGGGTCAGGTAACCCGAGTTCGCGGTCTTGAGCGCGGTATCGGCCAGGCCCTTACGGGCGCCGTGGGTCGAGTTGAAGTACTCCTGAACGGTCAGGCCTTCCTTGAAGTTCGAGATGATCGGGGTCTCGATGATCTCACCGCTCGGCTTCGCCATAAGTCCGCGCATGCCGGCAAGCTGGCGCATCTGCGCCGGCGAGCCGCGCGCGCCGGAATGCGCCATCATGTAGATCGAGTTGACCTGGGCCTCGCGGCCGTCCGCACCCTTCTTGACCGCCGAGATTTCCTTCATCATCGCCTCGGCGATCTGGTCGGTGGCCTTCGACCAGGCGTCGACCACATTG
>NZ_JBOHKS010000038.1:0-6071 GCF_050729195.1 Hypericibacter sp. | reverse complement strand
GTCGGCTTCGTCGTCTGGGCGCACCACATGTTCCGCGTCGGCCTCGACGTCGATACCCGGGCCTATTTCACCGCAGCGACGATGGTGATCGCGGTCCCGACCGGCGTGAAGATCTTTTCCTGGATCGCGACCATGTGGGGCGGCTCGATCCGCTTCTCCACGCCGATGCTGTTCGCGGTCGGTTTCATCTTCCTCTTCACCGTCGGCGGCGTGACCGGCGTGGTGCTGGCGAACGAGGGCATCGATATCGCCATGCACGACACCTATTACGTCGTGGCTCATTTCCACTATGTGCTGTCGCTGGGCGCGGTCTTCGCGATCTTCGCCGGCTACTACTACTGGATCGGCAAGATGTGCGGCCGCCAGTATCCGGAGTGGCTGGGCAAGCTGCATTTCTGGCTGACCTTCATCGGCGTGAACGTCACCTTCTTCCCGATGCATTTCCTCGGCCTCGCCGGCATGCCGCGCCGCTATA
Organism: Hypericibacter sp.; assembly: GCF_050729195.1. NCBI lineage: Bacteria > Pseudomonadati > Pseudomonadota > Alphaproteobacteria > Rhodospirillales > Dongiaceae > Hypericibacter > Hypericibacter sp. The sequence continues at coordinate 5,596 of NZ_JBOHKS010000038.1, read as the reverse complement.
TCGACTATCCGGATGCGTTCGCGGGCTGGAACCATGTGGCGTCGATCGGCTCCTACATCTCCTACGCGGCGACCCTCATCTTCGTGGTCGGCGCGATCTACACGATCTTCGCCGGCCGCAAGGTGGGCGAGAATTACTGGGGCGAGGGCGCCACGACGCTGGAATGGACCGTGAGCTCGCCGCCGCCCTTCCACACCTTCGAAGAGCTGCCGCGGATCCGCTAGGACGGGCGGGGGTTCGGGGACAATCTCCCCGAGTCCCTTCCGCCTGGCTGGCCGTGAGGATTTGAGACCGAGGATAGAGTCGATATGAGCGATGCCAGCATCGGTATCGGAACGGGCGTGACGGGGACGGCGCATGATGCGGCCGCCCTGGATGCAGGCGCCCGCGTCGCCGACTACCTGGCGCTGCTCAAGCCGCGCGTGATGTCGCTGGTCGTCTTCAGCGGCTTCGCCGGGCTGATCCTCGCGCCGGGCCACATCCATCCGGTGCTGGCGGCGATCGCGGTCCTCTGCATCGCGGTGGCGGCGGGTGCCGCCGGTGCGGTCAATATGTGGTACGACCGCGACATCGACGCGGTCATGCGGCGTACCTGCGCGCGGCCGATCCCGACCGGCAAGATCAAGCCGGAGGAGGCCTTGGCCTTCGGCATCGTGCTTTCGGTCGGCTCCGTCATGCTGATGGGCCTCGCCCTCAACTGGGTAGCGGCAGTCCTGCTGGCGACCGCCAATCTCTTCTACATCTTCGTCTATACGATCTGGCTCAAGCGCCGCACGCCGCAAAACATCGTGATCGGCGGGGCGGCCGGCGCCTTCCCGCCGATGATCGGCTGGGCCGCCGTGACCGGCGATGTCAGCCTCGCCTCGATCGCGCTCTTCGCGCTCATCTTCATGTGGACGCCGCCGCATTTCTGGGCGCTCGCCCTCTTCCGGCGCGGCGACTATGAGAAGGCCGGCGTGCCGATGCTGCCCGTGGTTGCCGGTGCCCGCGCCACCAAGCTGCAGATGCTGCTCTATACGGTGATCCTGCTGCCGCTGGGCCTGGTGCCCTGGTGGCTGGGGATCACGGGACCGCTTTATGCCGTGGCCGCAACGGCGCTGGGCCTGATCTTCCTCGGTTTCGCGGTCTGGGTCTGGTTCGACAGCGATGAGGAACAGGGCGGCGGGCGCGCCGCCAAGCGCATGTTCGGCTATTCGATCCTTTATCTCTTCCTGATGTTCACCGCGATGATGGTGGACCGGGCGCCCGGCCTGCTGCCGCGGCTTGCGGAGTGGGTAGGTTGAGCGCCGTGGAACGCAGCGAAGAAGCCAAGAAACGCCAGCGCGCGCGCAACTGGGCGGTGCTGGCGGCCCTGCTGGGCTTCGTGGTCATCGTCTATATCGTCTCGATCCTGCGCATGGGAGGCCATTGAGATGGCGTCACTGCGCAGCCGTCACCGCTGGACAGTGCTGGGATTGAGCCTCGCCTTCGCCGTGATGTGTGCGTTGGTGGCGGCATCGGTGCCGATCTACAACTTCATCTGCCGCGCGACCGGCATGGGCGGCACCACCCAGATCGGGACCGAGGCGGAAGCTGCCGCCATCACGGCCAGCGGCGAGAAGTTCCCGATGATCACCGTGCGCTTCAACGCCGACGTCAACGGCGAGATGCCATGGACCTTCTACCCGGTCCAGCGCGAGGTGAGGATCCAGATGGGCGTGCCGCAGACGATCTATTATCGCGCCATCAACCGCTCAAGCCAGCGCATCACCGGCACCGCGACCTTCAACGTGTCGCCGGCCGAGGTCGGACCCTATTTCGACAAGATCCAGTGCTTCTGCTTCACCGAGCAGACCCTGGAGCCGGGCCAGTCGGTCGACATGCCGGTGCGCTTCTTCGTCGACCCGGCGATCCTCAAGGCGCCGGACGGCGCCAACTTCAAGACCATCACACTCTCTTACACGTTCTTTCGCGCCAAGGATCAGCCGGCCACGCCGCCGCAGGCGTCCAACAACGGCGCGAACAGCACCTCACTCAACTGACCGCCCGTTGAACCGGGCGCAAGCAACGAAGGGCCGAGCAGGGAAGACCGAAACATGAGCACGAGCCACGCCGCCTCGACGAAGCCGCACCATCCCTACCATCTGGTCGATCCCAGCCCCTGGCCCGTGATCGGTGCCATCGGCGCCGGCGTCATGGCCGTGGGTGGCGTGCTGTTCATGCATCAGGTCACGCCCTGGGTGTTGCCGCTGGGCTTCCTCATGGTGCTGGCCGTCATGTTCTTCTGGTTCCGCGACGTGGTGCGCGAGGGGACCTACCAGGGTCACCACTCGCCGGTGGTCCAGATCGGCCTGCGCTATGGCATGCTGCTCTTCATCGCCTCCGAGGTGATGTTCTTCTCGGCCTTCTTCTGGGCCTTCTTCGATTCTTCGCTGTTTCCGAAGGAAGCGACCGGCGGCGTCTGGCCGCCCAAGGGCATCCTGCCCTTCGATCCGCTGTCGCTGCCGCTCCTGAATACGCTGATCCTGCTGACCTCGGGCGTCACCGTGACCTGGGCACATCACGCGCTGCGCGAAGGCGACCGCACCGGCCTGCTGCAGGGCCTGGGTCTCACCGTCCTGCTCGGCCTCTGCTTCACCGGCATCCAGGCCTATGAGTACAGCCACGCCGCCTTCGGCTTCCGCGAGGGCATCTATCCCTCGACCTTCTTCATGGCGACGGGCTTCCATGGCTTCCATGTTATCGTCGGCACGATCTTCCTGATCGTCTGCTGGTTCCGCGCCTATCGCGGCGACTTCAAGCCGGACCATCATTTCGGCTTCGAGGCGGCCGCCTGGTACTGGCATTTCGTCGACGTGGTGTGGCTGTTCCTCTTCATCTGCGTCTATATCTGGGGCGGTGGCGCCGGACCTTATGCGGTCCACTGAGCCTCGATACAGCCGACGGCTCGGCGGATGAGCGCGGGCAGTTCCTACCCGCGCCTCTCGCCCTTCAAGACCGGCCTCGCCTGCCGCTGTCCATGCTGCGGGCGAGGCCGAATCTTTTCCGGCTTCCTGAAGATCGCGGATCGCTGCCCGGTTTGCGGCCTCGATCTCGGCGGCGAGGATGCCGGCGACGGCCCGGCGGTCTTCATCATCCTTTTCATGGGCGCGCTGGTCGTCGGGCTGGCGCTCCTGGTCGAGGCCTGGTTCTCGCCGCCCTATTGGGTGCATCTGGTGTTGTGGGGGCCGCTGATCCTGATCGGCTCGCTGCTGCTGATGCGCCCCTTCAAGGGCATTATGGTCGCATTGCAATACCGGCATAAGGCGGGCGAAGGTGGCGGCCGCCTCGGCTGACGGGCCGTGCCGGCGTTTTTCCGGAGAGAGTGATCCATGAGCGAGCCGTTCTATGCCGGCCGCGTCTTCCGCCCCAAGCCCGGCGCCACCATCGCCGCCGGCATCGTCCTCGTGATCCTGATTGGGCTGGGCGTCTGGCAGCTGCAGCGCCTGACCTGGAAAGAGGGGCTGATCGCCGAGCGCCATGACCGCAGCACGGCGGCGGCGATCGAGCTGCCGGCTGCGGGCGCCGATACCAGCCAGCTCGATTTCCGCCATGCCGAGGCCACCGGCAGCTTCGACCACGCGCATGAGATGTTCCTTGCCGCGCGCTCGATGAACGGCAATCCCGGCTATCACGTCGTGACGCCCTTCAAGCTCGCGGACGGGCGCACGCTGCTGGTCGATCGCGGCTGGATCCCGCTCGAGCGCAAGAACCCGCCCCAGCGCGCCGACGGCCAGGTCCAGGGCGAGATCGCCATCGACGGGCTGCTGCGCCTGCAGCGCCCCAAGACCTGGCTCGAGCCCGACAACCAGCCCAAGGACAATCTCTGGTTCTGGGTGGATCTGCCGGCGATGGCCGATTATCTCGGGCTGCCGCCCGACCAGGTGACGCCCTTCTTCCTCGAGGCGGGACCGGCGCCCAATCCCGGCGGCTTCCCGATCGGCGGGCAGAGCCGCACCGAGCTCCCCAACGACCATCTGCAATATGCGCTGACCTGGTTCAGCTTCGCGGTCATCCTCACCGTGATCTGGTTCCTCTATCATTGGAAGACGCCGGCCGAGTTCGCCGCCCGGGAGCAGCAGAACAAGTCGCGCCGCTGAACGCATCTGAGAGGCACTCATGACCGCCACGGCCACCCATAACGAGAGCGGCGCCGGCTTGCGCCCCTATAAGGCCCTCGAAGCGCGCTTCCATCGGCTGGCGGCACTCAATGAGGCGGCCGGCATGCTCCATTGGGACATGGCCGCGATGATGCCGCCCGGTGGTGCCGAGGCGCGGGCCGAGCAATTGGCGCAGATGCGCCTCGTCTGCCACGAGATCCTGGCCGATCCCGCCATGGGCGGCCTCCTGGGCGAGGCCGAGAGCCGGCGCGAGGAGCTCGATCCCTGGGCCGGCGCCAATCTGCATGAGATGCGCCGGCAATGGATCCATGCGACGGCGCTGGAACCGCGCCTGGTCGAGGCCTTGTCGCGGGCCTCGAGCCGCTGCGAGGGCATCTGGCGCGAGGCGCGGCCCGCCGCCGATTTCGCCAAGGTGGTGCCGGCCTTGAGCGATCTGCTGAAGCTCGTGCGCGAGGCGGCGGCAGCCAAGGCCGAGAAGCTGCATTGCGGTCTCTATGAAGCGCTGCTCGACGAGTTCGAGCCGGGCGGGAAGGTCGTGGCGATCGACGCCCTCTTCGACGATCTCGCGAAGTTTCTGCCCGCCTTGCGCGAGAAGGCGCTGGCGGCACAGGCGCGCCGGCCCGCACCGTTGGATGCCAGGGGTCCTTTTCCGACGGCGCAGCAGAAGGCGCTGGGCCAGAAGCTGATGGCGACCATCGGCTTCGATTTCGACCATGGCCGTCTCGATACCAGCCTTCATCCCTTCTGCGGCGGCACGCCGGACGATGTGCGCATCACCACGCGCTATGATGAGAGCGACTTCGCTTCGGCGCTGATGGGCGTGCTGCATGAGACCGGCCATGCGCTCTATGAGCGCGGCCTGCCGGCACCCTGGCGCTATCAGCCGGTGGGCCAGGCGCGCGGCATGGGCATCCATGAGAGCCAATCGCTGCTGATGGAGATGCAGGCCTGCCGCTCCAAGCCCTTCCTCACCTATCTGGCGCCGCTGCTGGTCGAGGCCTTCGGCCATGCCGACCCGGCCTTCACGCCCGAAAATCTGCTGGCGCTCTATTGGCGGGTGAAGCCGGGCTTCATCCGAGTCGAGGCCGACGAGGTGACCTATCCCTCGCATGTAATCCTGCGCTACCGGCTCGAGCGCGCGATGATCGAGGGGCGGATGGAAGTGGCCGACCTGCCGATGGCCTGGAACGACGGCATGGCCGAGCTGCTCGGCATCCGCCCGCCCTCCGACCGCGAGGGCTGCCTCCAGGACATCCACTGGTATGACGGCGCCTTCGGCTATTTCCCGACCTACACGCTGGGCGCCATGAACGCGGCCCAGCTGTTCGACGCCGCGGGCCGCGCCGATCCGGCGATCCCCGAGGAACTCGGCCGCGGCGACTTCAAGCCGCTGCTCAAATGGCTGCGCGCGAACGTCCATTGGCTGGGCTCGTCAGTGACGGCAGCCGAGATCATGA
>NZ_JBOHKS010000037.1:0-4348 GCF_050729195.1 Hypericibacter sp. | reverse complement strand
CGGCAGGAAGGCGCCGCAGCCCAGCTCGAGCTGCACCGTCCAGCGCGGTTCCTTGTCGGCGGCCACGCCCATCGACATCGCGTCGCGGTGCTTGTGGAATTCGGCGATGGTGTCGGCCGCCTTCTGCTTCATGCCGGCCTCGCCATTCTGGGCGCGGCGCGCATAGCTCAAGGCCAGGAGCAGACGGATGTCGTTATTGGCATCCTTGGCCCCGAGCAGGGGTTCGAGCGTGTTGCAGGCCTCGACATGGCGGTCCTGCTGATGCAGCGCGAAGGCGAAGGCCCAGTAATACCAGGGCTCGAGCACGGGCTTCTTGGCCGGATCCTTCTCGTTGCTATAGAGCGCCATGGCGCGCGCGATCTCCGCCGCCGCGCCGTCGGCCCCGCCCTGATAGATCCAGCTTTCGGCGCGATCGATCAGCACATCGAGATAGTGCCCGCGCTCGACGGCGTTGCTGCCCTTGGGCAGGCCGCAGGTCTTCTCCAGCAGGTCGATCGAACGCTGATAGGCCGCATCCGCCAGCCCCATCTCGCCCCAGCCTTTCCAGCGGGCGCGGAACTTCATCGCATAGGCGAATTTCCATTGCACATACCAATCCTGGGCGCCGGCCTTCTGCGCCAGCTTGGCGAATTGCTTCGAGTTCCCGATCGGCGACAGGCCATCTTCGTAGCCGTCGAACCAGCCATTGCGCCAATCCTCGGTATAGATGCGCGCTGCGACCGCGTAATCCTGCGGTGTCGGGCTCTTGGCCAGCACCTTGCGGATCTCCTGGCGTGCCAAACGGTTTTGCGCGCGCGAATACTGTTCCATCGCCTTGAACGCGATGACCGTTCCGCGGCTGAATTTCAAGACCGACATAAAAACCCCCTGGAAGACGACGGCGCGGCCTCGACGGCACGCCCCCTCATAGGATTGGCATCATAACCCAGGGGCGCGGGACAAAGGAGGGCGTATCGCCGCTCCCGATTCGGCCCCTACGTTTTTGTAACAAAAGTTAGCGGTTGAGCCAGCGTCGCGCGATTCCCGCCATGGCTTCGACCATCACCTGGCCGGCCAGGAACGCGGTCATGCCCGCGGGGTCGTGTGGCGGGCTCACCGTATTGACGTCGATCGCGACGATGTCGAGACCGGCGAGACCGCGCAGGATGGTCAGACCCTCTGCCGCGCTGAGCCCGCCCCAGACCGGATTGGCCACGCCCGGTGCCGCCGACGGATCGAACACATCCATGTCCCAGCAGAGATAGACCGGCCTGCCGGCGAGCCTTTCGCGCAAATGCGCGAGCAGCGAATCGAGCCCGCGCCGGCGCAGCTCGTCCATCGGCACGACCTCGTAACCCATGGCGCGCGCCTCGGCCACGATCGGATCGACGTCGATGGCGCCGCGCGTGCCGACATGGAGCGAGTTCCTCACATCGATGATCCGTTCCTCGGCCGCATGGGTGAAGGTGTTGCCATTGTCATACTGGCCCCGGCCCCGGCCCCGGATCGGATAGGCGTCGGTGTGGGCGTCGAGATGCAGCACCGTCAGCCCCGGCCAGCGCCGGGCGACCGCGCGCAGCTGCGGCAGCGTGATGGCGCCGTCGCCGCCCATCGTCACCGGCACGGCGCCCGATGCGAGGATGGCGGCCACCGAATTCTCGATCGCGACGAAAGAGGGCTCGATCAGGCCCGGCGTCACGGCGGCATCGCCGCCATCGACCAGGCGCAAGGTCCGCACCAGATCGAAGCTCGCATCGGCCATGGCATCGGCCACCAGGGCCGAATGGGTGCGGATCGATTGCGGCCCCAGCCGGCAGCCGATCCGGGTCGGATGCTGTCCGCAATCGAAGGGGGCGCCCAGAATGACGGCGCGCGCATCGTTCGGCATCGGCTCGAAGGGAACATTGAGGAAGGTGCCGAGAACGCCTCGGGTCGTGGGCTGCTGGCTGGTCAAGGAGAACTCCCTCGCACGGACTTCAGGCCGTGGCAGCGTCCTCGCCAAGCCATTCGGCGCGCACCCCGGCATCGGACTCTAACGGGAGACGCGCGTCGCGCAAACCATGGAACGCGTCATCGTCCAACAGCCGTGTCAGGGCCCAGACCGCCATGGCGCGTACCAGAGGCGACGCGTCCTCGAGGCGCCGCGTGGCGGTTTGCGCCAGCGCGTCGTCTCCGCTGTTGCCGATCGCGATCAGCACATTGCGCAGGAAGCGGTCGCGGCCGGTGCGCTTGATCGCGGTGCCGGCGAAGAGCTGGCGGAAGCCGGCATCGTCGAGCTCGGCCAGATCGGCGAGGCGCGGCGCCGTGATCTCGGCCCGCGGCCAGAAGGCGTCATGCTTGCTGGCGCTGGCGAACTTGTTCCAGGGACAGACCGCCAGGCAATCGTCGCAGCCATAGATGCGATTGCCCATGGGGATCCGGAACTCGCGCGGGATATGGCCCTTATGCTCGATCGTCAGATAGGAGATGCAGCGCCTGGCATCGAGCTTATAGGGCGCGGGGAAGGCCGCGGTCGGGCAGACCTCGAGGCAGCGCTGGCATTGGCCGCAATGATCGCTCTCGGGTGCGTCGGGCTCGAGCGCCAGGTCGGTGAAGATCTCGCCGAGGAAGAGCCAGGAGCCGTGGGCGCGTGACACCAGGTTGGTGTGCTTGCCCTGCCAGCCGATGCCGGCGGCTTCTGCCAGCGGCTTCTCCATCACCGGGGCGGTGTCGACGAAGACCTTGACCGACGGCCCCAGCCTGTCGGTCATGATGCGCGCCAGGGCCTTGAGCCGGCTCTTGACCAGCTCGTGATAATCCTTGCCGCGCGCATAGACCGAGATGGTGCCGCGCTCGCGGCGTTCGAGCAGGGGCAGGGGGTCTTCGGCGGGTCCGTAATTCATCGCCAGCACGATCACGCTGCGGGCTTCGGGCCAGAGCGTTTGCGGATCGGCACGCTCCTCGCTGCGCGCAGCGAGCCAGCCCATATCGCCCTGCATGCCGCGCGCCAGGAAATCGACCAGGCCCTGGCGCGCGCGCGCGCCCTGCGTGGCCGGCGCGAAACCGACCGCGTCGAATCCCAGCGCCAGTGCCTGATCGCGGATCAGCGCCTTGGGATCGTCGATCGAGGGTCGGGCCGGTGCGATCAAGGGGCTCCTGTCTCCGGCGGTGTCGAGGACCCGCGGCGTCAGCCGCGTCCCCGGTAGGGCGCCACGCCCTGGTCCGGCAGCCAGAGGTCCTTCGGCGGCGCGCCGGTCTGCCAGAACACGTCGATGGGGATGCCGCCGCGCGGATACCAGTAGCCGGCGATCCGCAGCCAATGCGGCTTCAGCTCCTCGACCAGCCGCTTGCCGATCGCGACGGTGCAATCCTCATGAAAGGCGCCATGGTTGCGGAAGGATCCCAGATAGAGCTTCAGCGACTTGCTCTCGACGATCCAGGCCTTCGGCACATAGTCGATCACGATATGAGCGAAATCGGGCTGGCCGGTGACCGGGCAGATCGAGGTGAATTCCGGGCAGGCGAAGCGCACCAGATAGCGCTCGCGCGGCTGCGAGTTCGGGATGCGCTCCAGCACCGCCTCCTCGGGCGAGGCGGGGGGCTTGGTCGCGTGACCGAGTTGCTTCAACGAAGGGCGGGCTTTGCGTGCCATGAGGATTCTCTATGTCGAAGAGGCGAGGGGATCGGGCAGGGGGTCGATGTCGCCCCGTCGCTCGCCCTCGGCCACCTCGGCGGCGAAGGCGTCGAGCCTACCCGCCTCGATCGCGCCGCGCAAACCGGCCATCAGCGTCTGATAATGATGGAGATTATGGGCCGTGAGCAGCATCGGCCCCAGCATCTCCTCGGCCTTGAAGAGGTGATGCAGATATCCCCGTGAGTAATCGCGGCAGACCGGGCAGGCGCAATCGGCATCGACCGGCCGCGGGTCGTGAGCATGGCGCGCATTGCGGATATTGATGGTGCCGCGCCTTGTGAAGGCCTGGCCGGTGCGCCCCGAGCGCGTCGGCATCACGCAGTCGAACATGTCGATGCCGCGCTGGACGGCGCCGACGATATCGAGCGGCCGTCCCACGCCCATGAGATAGCGCGGGCGATCCTGAGGGAGGAACGGGATGGTGGCCTCGATCATGCGGAACATCATCTCCTGGCCCTCGCCGACCGCGAGCCCACCGATCGCATAGCCGTCATAGGCGATGCGGGTCAGCGCTTCCGAGGATTCGCGCCGCAGCTCGGGATAGACGCTGCCCTGCACGATCCCGAACAGGCCATAGCCCGGCCGGTCCTTGAAGGCCGTCTTGCAGCGCTCGGCCCAGCGCATCGAGCGGCGCATCGATTCGGCCGCGACCGGTTCCTCGGCCGGGAAGGGGGTGCATTCGTCGAAGGCCATGGT
>NZ_JBOHKS010000036.1:0-10584 GCF_050729195.1 Hypericibacter sp. | reverse complement strand
CCCGTCCTCTGACGGGGCGGCGTCCGTTCAGGCAGAAACCCTGAAATCTCGCCGACCCGGCCCTATCGGAATTCGGGCATCCCATGGTCTATCCCACGGTTGAAATCTCCTCGGTCAGGAAGACGTTCGGACCGACCGTGGCTTTGGGGGGATGCAACCTGAAGGCCTATGCCGGCGAGGTCCATGCCATCGTCGGCGGCAACGGCTCGGGCAAGAGCACGCTCGCCAAGGTCATCTCGGGCGTCCTCATCCCCGACAGCGGCCAGGTCTCGATCCTGGGCAAATCCGCGACCTCGCCCTATGAGGCGCGGGCGCTCGGCATCTCCAACGTCTTCCAGGAGGTGCTCGTCGCCGACGAATGCTCGGTGCTCGACAATCTCTATCTGGGCGCCGACGGACCCTTCGGCTCGGCCATGAGCCAGGAGGAGAAACTCCGCAAGGGCAAGACCCTGATGCGCGAGCTGCTCGATTACGACCTCGATCTCTATACGCTGGTGGGCGAGCTGCCGCTCAGCGTCAAGCAATGGGTCACCATCGGTCGGGCGCTGCTGGCGGACCCCAAGATCCTGATCCTCGACGAATCCTCGGCGGCGCTCGATTTCGATTCGACCGAGCGGCTGTTCCACAAGATGCGCCAGCTCAAGAAGGCCGGCGTCAGCATCCTGATCGTGACCCACCGGATCGCGGAGCTTGTCCGCATCGCCGACCGGGCGACCATCCTGCGGGACGGTGTCGATGTCGGCAGCCTCGAGAAGGCGGAAATCACCGAGCAGCGCATCCTCGAGCTGATCGCCGGCGTCGAGCGCGGCAAGACCCAGCACAGCCAGTCCGTGGTCCAGCGGCTCAGCCCCAACCCGGTCCTGCGCGTGCTGGAAGGCCGCGTCTGGCCCCAGGCGGCCCCGATCAATTTCACGCTCTATCCGGGCGAGGTGGTCGGCGTGACGGGGCTCGACGGCCATGGCCAGTCCGACTTCGTGCGCTGCCTGGCGGGCACCCAGTCGCTCGCCTCGGGTCGCATCTCGATCATCCGCGACCGCACCGCGACCGACATCATCGACCTGCGCTCGGCGCGCGAGAACAATATCAGCTATGTCAGCGGCGACCGGAAGAAAGAGGGAATTTTTCCGAATCTCAGCATCTTCGAGAACCTGCTGATGCCGATCTACCGGGAATACCGGATGGCCGGCGCGCTCAACCTGATCGACAAGACCAAGCTCGCCCCGATCTTCGAATGGGAGTCCGGCAAGCTCGCGGTCAAGATGGGCGATCGCGACAATCTCATCACCTCGCTTTCCGGCGGCAATCAGCAGAAGGTCCTGATCGCACGTTCCTTCGCGGAAAAGCCGGTGGTGCTGGTGTTGAACGACCCGGCGCGCGGCATCGATATCGGCGCCAAGCTCGATCTCTATCGCAATCTCCGGGATTTCGCTTCGCGCGGCAACGCGGTCGTGTTCCTGTCGAGCGAGATCGAGGAGTTCCTCAATCTCTGCACCCGCGTCGAAGTCTTCCGGAACGGCGCCATCTCGGCGCAGTTCGAGCCGCCCTATGACGGTCATGTGCTGCTGAACGCCATGTTCGGCCGCAAGGCGACCTCACGCCTGCCCGGCGAGAACAATGACCATGGGACGGAAGGCGAGGACGGGGCTGCAGGGCGCCCGGCGCCGGTCCGGCTGCGTTTCGAGGAGGGGCGCCCGATACCGCGTCCCGTGACGACCTCCGCCCGCAAATCGCCGCCGCCGGAGACGGCCACAAGCGCCTTCATCCTGCAATGCCCGGACATTGCACCGGGCCAGATCATCCCGGAGCGCTTCGCCGAGGAGAACAGGCGCTCGCCGCGCTTCGTCTGGTCGGGCGTCCCCGCCGGCACCCGCAGCTTCGCCCTCGCCATCACCGATCCCGACCTGCCCGAAGAGTTCAAGTTCCCGCGCGCCTTCGCGCATTGGCTCGCCTACGACATTCCCGCGACGGTGCGCGAGCTGCCGGAAGGGGCCAGCGGCAGCGCGCTCCTGCCCAAGGGTGTCGTCGAGCTGAACAGTGACTTCGTCACCTTCCGCATCCCGGGCTTCGGGCGCGGCTATGGCGGCCCCTGGCCGCCGGACCGGCAGCATCGCTACGTCTTCACGATCTATGCGCTGAAGACCGAGCATCTCGCGCTCCCGCCCGACGCCGATCTCACCCAATTCGCCGCGGCGGTGATGCCGGCGGCGATCGACATGGCTTCCTTCGTCGCGGTCTATGGCCCGGCGAAGAAGCCACTACCGACTTAGGAACCAGCGATTGTCTTCGCGACATGACAGGAGGACCGCATGAGCAGATCCGGCAGTAGAACGAGCTTCGACTTGGAATGGATCGAGCGCTGGGCGCGCGCCGTCAATGACGACCGTATCCTGCCGGTGATCGGGCGTTTCTTCACCAGCAGGTTCGTGCTGGGCGTGGACGAAACCGAGTATCTGATCGAGGTCCGCGGCGGCAAGATCCAGCGCATCGCCGAGGGCCTGACGGCCAACGATATGGGCTACGATTTCGGGCTCAAGGCGCCGAGCAGCGCCTGGACGAAGTTCTCCCAGCGCATCCCTCCACCCATGTTCAACGACATCTGGGCGATGGCGCACCCGCTGCACAAGCAGCTGGTGATCGAGGGGAACACCCTTCCTTTCTGGCAGAATCTGCGGGCGCTGACGCGAATGCTCTCGCTGATGAGAAACGTGTGAGCGCGGGGAGACACGCAACATGAACACCCATGATCCGATCGTCGGGCGTTATGTCTATGTCCAGTGCGAGGGCAAGACCTACCGCACCTATTACGAAGAACACGGCGAGGGCATCCCGCTGGTCTGCCTGCATACCGCCGGCACCGACACGCGCCAATACCGCCACCAGCTCTGCGATCCCGATATCGCCCAGAACTACCGCGTGATCGCCTTCGACATGCCCTGGCACGGCAAGTCGATCCCGCCCTCCGACTTCTACCTGATGGAGGACGAGTACAAGCTGACCACGCGCTTCTATTCCGAGTTCGTCGTCGCCTTCTGCCGGGCGCTCGAGCTCGTCAAGCCGGTCATCATGGGCTGCTCGATGGGCGGCAATGTCTGCCTGGCGCTCGCGCTCAAATACGAGAACGAGTTCTCGGCGCTGATCGCGCTCGAGGCCTGCGACTACTCGCCCGGCTGGTGGATCGATCCGCTCCATCACCCGCATATCCATGGCGGCGAGGTGGTGGCGACCTCGGTCTTCGGCCTGATGTCGCCGGAATCGCCGGACGAGTATCGCTGGGAGACCTGGTGGTACTACGCCCAGGGCGGCCCCGGCGTCTTCAAGGGCGATCTCTATTTCTACAGCGTCGATTCCGACTTCCGTGACCAGTGCCAGAAGATCTCCGGCAAGCTGCCGATCTTCTTCCTCACGGGCGAATACGACTTCGCCTGCACTCCGGAGATGACGGAGCGCACGGCCGAGAAGGTCCGCAATTCCGAATGCGTCATCTTCGGCGGCGGCCATTTCCCGACCTCCGAGGACCCGGTGAAGTTCAAGGAGGTCATCATGCCTGTGCTCAAGAAGATCCTGAACCTCGATCCGGAACGGCGTGGCCAGGGCGGCGGACCGGGGCGCTCGAGCCTCGAGCTGCGGTCGAGCGGGCGCAACGATCGGCCCTCGGGCGGGCGGCGCGTGATCGAGCTCTGATCGAGCGGGCCAACAGATGACCGTCCGCTTCTAAGGAGGCCGGAACAGCAGAACCATCGAGATGCCAGAGCAGAAGGGTTCGCAAAACACATATCTGCTGGTGCCCATCCTGCTGATCGCCGTGCTGCTCAGCACTGCGGCGATCCGGGGGCCTAGTCTCGTCTCGCTGGCGGGCTTCGGCAGCGCCATCATCGTGGCGGCACCCCTGGTGATGGCGACCTATGCCCTCATGGCGGTGGCGGTCGCGGGACGGGGAACGGTGGATCTGGCCGTCGGTCCTCTGCTCGCCTTCATCAATGTCTCGATCATCAAGCTGAGCGACCTCGGGATCGTCACCTCGCCGCTCGGCGTCTTCCTGCTGGCGCTCGGCATCGGCGTCATCTACCAGCTGCTCTTCGCCCTCGTGATCATCTATATCCGGGTGCAGCCGATCATCGTGGCGCTAAGCGGCTTCCTGGCCCTGTCGGGCATCAACCGCGTGATCCTGCCGCGGCCGGGCGGGGTGGCGCCGGACTGGATGGGCAGCTGGGGCCTCGGCAACACGATCTTCTCGCCGATCCTCCTGATCGTCCTGCTCGCGACCGGCGGCTGGCTGCTCTTCACCCTGACGCCGTTCTACCGGAACCTGCGGATGATGGGCTATGACGAGCGCGCGGCCTATGCGAGCGGGACGCGCACCACCATCACCCGCATCGGCGCCCATGTGATCTCCGGCATCTTCGTCGGGCTGGGCGCCATCTGCTACACGGCGCTGATCGCGTCGGGCGATCCGACCCAGGGCACGACCATGACCCTGACCTCCGTCACGGCGCTGGTGCTGGGCGGGGCGAGCCTGGCCGGCGGGCGGGGCGGGGTCACGGGCGCCCTCCTCGGCGCCCTGAACCTGTTCCTCATCGGCTATGTGCTGGCGACCTTCAATTTCGGCGCGAGCCAGGCCTTCGTGATCCAGCTCATCTATGGGCTGATCCTGGTGCTGTCGCTGCTCCTGGCCCTGCTGGTGCCGATCATCGGGCGTCATATCTCCTTCATCTCGCCCTTCGCTGCGTTCGTTGTGCTGGGCTGCGTCGTCATCGGCATCATGCTGCAGATCAGCAATGCCGGGCCCCATGCGGCTGCGACGACCGCGGCTGCGGCGGCGGTTCCGGCGGCGCCCACGGGCGATCTGATATCGCGCTATCTCCTGCTGCCGGGATCGGTTCCGACCGGCATCGCCACGCTGAGCTTCAGTCCGCTGCAGAAGATGGCGTTCGGCGCGGTGGCGGCCCTCCTGCTCCTGGTCTTGACCTTCCGCCTGGTGGTGGCGGAAGCGCGCTCCTCGCGCCTCGGCGTCTTCGTTTATGTCTTCGTCTCGGCTCTGATCCTGCTGCTCTTCTTCGTCGTGGCGCAGGAGAGCCATGCCGGATCGCAGGCCTCGGCGGCACAGCTCCCAGCGCCGCAGCCCGTGGAGACGAGCCCATGAGCGACATGACCAAGGATCGGGACCGCGGGGCACTGATGTTCGTGCCGAAATCGCCGTTCCTCATCTGGCTCAATCTGGCGGTGACGCTGATCATCGCGGCCATCGGCTTCGGCCTCGGCTTCGCCCAGGGCCTGAGCGCGCAGATCGTCATCCTCTACACCGTGATCTCGATCGCGGTGCTGTTCTGGGTGATCAACTACATCTCGGTGGTCTTCGAAGGCCGCCAAAGCCGCGCCGCCTCCAAGGAGGAAGCGGAGGAGCAGAAATCGGCGGTCGGCGCCAAGGGCCTGTGGCGGAACAACAGGATCCTGATCGTCGTCATGGCCCTGCTGCTGCTGGGCTACCTGATCCTGACGGCGACGGTGCCGTCGTTCCGCTCGATCCAGAACCTGATCGCCTTCCTCGTCCTCGAAGCCATCCTGATCTTCGCCTTCAAGGTCAGCCGGGTCTTCACCCATGGCCGCAGCGCCTTCATCGGTTTGATCGTGCTGGGCGCCCTCATCGTCATCAGCTCCTTCGCAATCGACGGCTTCCTGTCGGGCGCCAACGTCAAGGCGGTGCTGCTGTTCGCGGCCTTCCTAGGGATCGCCTGCGTCGGCCAGACGCTGGTGGCGCTGATGGGCGGCCTCGATCTGTCGATCCCCTTCATGATCGGCGCCTCGAACATCGGGCTCCTCTATCTGATCGGCCTCGGGGTCCCCTCCTGGCTCGCCTTCGCCATCGTGCTCGCGATCGGCGGCCTCATCGGCTTCCTCAACGGCGTGCTGTCCTACCGCCTGCAGGGCCAGGCCCTCATTTTGACGTTGGGCATGGGCTTCGCCATCGCCGGCCTGACCCAGATCCTGACCAGCATCGGCTCCTCCTTCAGCGGCAATGTCTATGGGACCGTGCCGCCCTGGCTGCAGAACTTCGCCGCCATGAACGGCGAGACTTTCGGGCTGGACGTGCCGCCGACGATCCTGCTCTGGATCCTGATCGCGGTCATCGTCATCGTCGGCCTGCGCTATTCCGCCTATGGGCGCTACATCTACGCGCTCGGCGGCAACCGGCGCTCGACCAAGCTGATCGGCGTCTCCGAGTTCAAATATTGGACGCTGGCCTACACCATCAGCGGCTGTTTCGCGGCCCTGACCGGCTCGCTCCTGCTCGGCTGGAGCGGCGGCGGCTTCATCGGCGTGGGCGATCCTTATCTTTTCACGACCCTCGCCGCCGTGGTGATCGGCGGCACCTCGCTGGTCGGCGGCTATGGCGGCTATGGCTACACCATCATCGGCGTGCTCGTCCTCCAGGTGCTCAGCTCGTTCCTGATCGGCATCGGCCTCAAATATGAGTGGCAGCAATTCATCTTCGGCCTGCTGATCCTGCCGATGGTGGCGCTCTATGGCCGTGCCCCGCATATCCGATCGCAAATCTGAAGGGAAACTCATGTTCGGAACCGCCTTCCCATCCAGCGACCTGGTCAGCTCGTCCTTCGGCGTGGCGACGATCGCGACCCTGACGACGGCGTTGCTGGCGCTGATCGGCCTGAGCTGGGTCTCGGAGCGCTGGCGGCTTCCGGTGGCCCTCTCGGGAGCGGCGCTGCTGGCCTCGGCCTTCTTCTATTTCGAGGCCTCGCAGACCTGGCTCGCGACCCAGCAGATGACGGCGGGCCCCCGCTATGTCGGCTGGTTCGTGGTGCAGCCGCTGCAGGTGGCGTCGGTCTTCTTCTTCGCCCGCATCGCCGGCCCCGTTCCCGTGGGCGTCTTCTGGCGCATCACGGTCGGGGCCATCCTGATGGTGCTGAGCCGCTTCCTCGGCGATGGCGGGATCTTCAACCCGACCTTGGGCGTGCTGCTGTCGATGGCGTTCTGGCTCTACATCCTGGGCGAGATGTATTTCGGCGCCATGAACGACGCGGTCCGCAAATCCTCGGGTCCCATCCGCCTCGGCTATTTCTGGATCCGCCTCATCATGACGATCGGCTGGGCGATCCTGCCGATCCTGCATTTCGTCGACGTGGTGATCGGCGCTGGCCATCAGCGCGGCATCATCGTGCTCTATACGCTCGCCGACTTCGTGAATCTCATAACCGTTTCCATGATCGTCCTTGCCGTCGCCGGCAAGGAGCGTTTCTGAGCCATCAGGTCCAGCTGCCGCCGGCGCGCGGCATCATGGGACAGGGGAGGACAAGACAATGACCGGCACCGACGCAATCGCAATCGTCATCCTGGCCATCATTCTCATCGCGATTGGTGTCTACCTGCTGCACTGGCTCTACCGGCACTCCTCGAAGGACCAGTCCTTCGTGCGGACCGGCCTGGGCGGCGAGCGCATCGTGATGGGCGGGGGCGCCCTCGTCATCCCGATCGTCCATACCATCACCCGCGTCAACATGAACGCCATGCCGCTGGAGATCCGGCGGACGGGCGAGCAGTCGCTCATCACCAAGAACAAGATGCGCGTCGACGCCATCGCCGAGTTCTCGGTGCGGGTCCAGCCCAGCAAGGAAGGGGTTTCGACCGCCGCGCGCACGCTGGGCAACCGGACGCAAAACGCGATCGAGCTCAAGGAGATCGTGCAGAGCCGCTTCATGGATGCGATGTCGGCGGTGGCGGCCACCATGACCATGGAGGAGATCCACGCCAACCGCAGCCGCTTCATGAGCGAAGTGGCTGGGGCCGTGACCAAGACGCTGGCCGCCAACGGGCTCGAGCTCGAGAATGCCTCCCTCACCAGCTTCAACCAGTCGGACATCTCGGTCTTCAACCCGGCCAATGCCTTCGACGCCGAAGGCCTGACCCAGCTGACCGAGCAGATCCAGGAGCGGCGCAAGCTGCGCAACCAGATCGAGAACGAAGCGCGTATCGTCATCAAGCTCAAGGATTACGAGACCGAGCAGCGCGCCATCGAGATCGATCGCGACCTGGAATATGCGCGGATCGACCAGGTGCGGGCGATCGAATCGAAGAAGGCCGAGCAGCAGGCGGCGATCGAGCAGGAGCGCTCCAACTCCGCCATCACCGTCCAGAACGCCAAGGTCCGGGCCGAGCAGGAGGGCGAGCGCATCCGCATCGCCAAGGAGCGGCTGGTGGAGGCCGAGCGCATCACGGCCGCCACCGAGATCAAGACGCTCGAGATCGAGCGGCAACGGGACACCGACCTGACCGAGATCAACTCCCGCAAGACGCTGGAGACGGAGCGGATCCTGAGCCAGCAGGGCATCGATGCGGAGCGGATCGAGCAAGACCGCAAGGTCAAGGAGCTCGAGATCAGGTCCCGGCAGGAGATCCAGATCGCCGAGACGCAAGCGAGCGCCGAGGTCGACCGTGCCAAGCTCGAAAAGGAGCGCGAGGTGGAATCGAGCCGGATCGAGACGGCCCGCGTGATCGAGACCCGGACGGTCGAGAAGGACAAAGAGATCCGCATCACCAACGAGCTGGCCGGTGCGGAAGAAGAGAAGGCCCGGATCCTGCGGCGCTACAATGTCAATCTCGAGCGCCTCAAGAAGGACGAGGAGATCGATCATCTCGAGATCAGCAAGAACCAGAAGCTCAAGATCGCGGAGACCTCGGCCTATCGCAGCATCGAGGACGCCAGCATCGCGGCCAATCGCGAGCTCGACGAGCTTCGTATCGCCGCCCGCAAGTTCGTCGACCGCTTCGAGATCGAGCAGCAGAAGGAAGTCGAGATCGTCGATAAGGAGCGGCTGATCGAGGTCGTCAACAAGTCGATCGAGGAGGCCTATGCCAGGGCCAAGGCCGCCGAGGCCTGGAAGGCCAATGCCGCGCTCGAGGAGCAGGTCACCAGCGCCAAGGAGGAAGAGGTTGCGGGCCGCATGAAACGGATCGAGCTCATCAATGCCTCGGCGAAGACCGAACGCGAGGCGCAGCGGGTCGTCTCCGCCGCCAAGGCAGAGAAGGAGGCAACGGAGATGCGGGCATTGGCCGACATCGCCGAGGCGAACGCGGCCGAAGTGCGTTACGCCAAGGACGCGGCCGGCCACCGGATGCTCAACGAAGCCGAGAACACGCGCTCCGAGGCGAGCCGACGCAGCACCATCTACGAAACCTTGGTGCGGAACCTGCAGAGCATCATTCGCGAGTCCGTCAAGCCGATGGAGCGGATCGAGTCGATCAAGATTCTCCAGGTCGACGGACTCCCCGGCCTCAACAGCCCGTCCGAAACCGCCGAAGGCGGCGGTGGCGGAAGTGGCGGTGGCGGCAGCGGCAACATGACCGACCGCGTCGTGAATTCGGCGATGAAATACCGCACTCAGGTCGCGTTCGTCGACGGGCTGATGAAGGATATCGGGCTCCCGATCGAGAATCTCGGCAGCGCCGGCGGCATGTCCTTCCGCAATTTCCAGGCACCGGACAAGCCGGACAAGGGCAAGGACGGCGACGATTGATCCGGGCGGGATGAGCCGGGCGAGGTTCGAAGATCGTGGACCCCTTGACCAAGACCCAGGCCCTGGATCGCCATGCATTGGTGATGGCGATCTGGCTGGCCTTTGTCTTCGTCGCGGTCGTGCTGTTCCATTACGGAAGCGGTGCGGGCGGGTGGATCTATACGCTCGCGGCCTTCGGCGTGATCCTGGTGGCCTTCATCGGCCATGTGATCGTGAACGCCGTCTATGAGACGACCTTCACGTCGCGCGAGCTGGGGCTGGGTCTGATCTTCTATGCCGGCAGCGTGATGGCCTGCGGCCTGGCGGCGCTCTTCGTGCCGGGTTTCGGCCTCCGCAACGTCCTGCCGCTGAGCCTCGGTTTCGGCGCCATCTTCGTCGGCGTGATCTTCTACATGATCACGCATTTCGGCGTGCGCCGCGTGTTCGAGGGCTTCGACGTGATCCGCGACTTCCGGGCCGATGGCGGCGGCGCCCCGCAGGCCCGCCGGGGCGACCGGCGATGACGGCGCCCCTCGCGATCATCGCCGGCCTGTTCTTCGCCTATGCGATCTATATCGCGACGATCTGCGGGCGGGCCGGCGGCCGGCCGGACGATTTCCTCGATGCGGGCCGCGAGATCCCCTCCTGGGGCTACATCTTCGCCGGCGCCGGCGTGGTGCTGGCGGGCCTTGGCCTTCCGGACCATCTCCTGCTGATCTCGCTCTATGGGCTGCAATACAGCCATGTGGCGGTAGGGCTGATCCTGGTCGCGCTCTGCGGGGCGCTGATCCAGAAACGGATCTGGTTGGCCTCGCGGATCACGGCCTTGCGCACCATCGGCGATCTCATGGGCGAGTATTTCGACAGCGTGACCATCCGCATCTATTTCCTGGCCATCCTGTTCCTGTTCTCGGTCCCCTTCGCCGCCTACGGCCTGGCGGAGATCGGCAGCCTGGTCGAGGCGGCGACAGGCGGTGGCGTGCCGTCGGGCTTCGTCATCTGGATCACCGCCTTCTTCCTCTTCCTCTACGCCGTCATCGGCGGATGGCGGGCGGTGATCTATGTCGTCGCGGCCCAG
>NZ_JBOHKS010000035.1:0-14158 GCF_050729195.1 Hypericibacter sp. | reverse complement strand
ATATCGCGGTCGGCCGCACCTTCTTCTTCCTGCCGCTGATCTTCAGTTCCTTCGGCCTCGTGCTCAACGCCTTCTGGGTCAATGTCTTCATCTTCTGCGTGGCCGAGGTGTTCGTGCTGATCTGGGGGCTGGTGGTCGCGATCGCGCGCCTCGTCCCCGGCGAGCCGGGCCGGCCGATCCGCATGATCGCCACCGCCTATATCGACGTGTTTCGCGGGCTCCCCGCCATCATCTCGATCTATCTGGTGGGCTTCGGTTTGCCGCTCACGGGCCTGCCGATCATTCGCGACTTCCCGCTCGAATGGTACGCGATCCTGGCCCTGACCCTGACCTACGGCGCCTATGTCGCCGAGGTCTATCGGTCCGGTATCGAAAGCATCCATCAGAGCCAGACCGCGGCCGCGCGCTCGCTGGGCCTCTCCTACGCCCAGACCCTGCGCTATGTCGTGATCCCGCAGGCGGTGCGCCGCATCATCCCGCCGCTCCTCAACGATTTCATCAGCCTGCAGAAGGACACGGCCCTGGTGAACGTGATCGGCGCCATCGATGCCTTCAACCAGGCCAAGATCGTCGCCAGCAACCATTTCAACCTGTCGTCGGTGACGACGGTCGCCTTCCTCTTCGTCATCATCACCATTCCCCAGGCCCGCTTCGTCGACCGCATGATTGAGCGCGATCAGCGGCGCACGCGGGCGGCGGGCTGAGGAGGCGGGCGGCATCATGTCCTTCCTCGAAATCATCGAGATCGAGAAGAATTTCGGACCCCACCGGATCTTCGATGGCTTGAGCATGAACGTCGAGGAGCATCAGGTGGTCTGCCTGATCGGCCCCTCCGGTTGTGGAAAATCGACGCTGCTGCGCTGCATCAACGGGCTGGAGCAGATCCAGGGCGGCGAGATCCGCCTCCATGGCGACCGCGTCACCGGACCCGGCGTCGACGTCAACGCACTGCGTCGCGACGTGGGCATCGTGTTCCAGAGCTACAATCTGTTCCCGCATATGAGCGTGCTGGAGAATGTGCTGCTGGCGCCGCTGAAAGTGCTGAAGATGGACCGGGCCGAAGCCGAGGATCGCGCGATGGCGCTGCTGCGGCGCATCGGGCTCGAGGCCAAGGCCAAGGAATTCCCCGACCGGCTCTCCGGCGGCCAGCAGCAGCGCGTCGCCATCGTCCGCGCTCTCGCCATGGATCCCCTGGTGATGCTGCTCGACGAGATCACCTCGGCGCTCGACCCCGAACTGGTCTCCGAGGTGCTCAACATCGTGCGCGACCTGGCGAAGGAAGGCATGACCATGCTCCTCGCCACCCACGAGATGGGGTTCGCCCGCGACGTCGCCAGCAAGGTCTGCTTCCTCCATGGCGGCAAGGTCCATGAGGAAGGCCCGCCCGAACAGATTTTCGGCAACCCCCAGCAGGAACGGACGCGCGCGTTCCTGAAGCGCATCATCGAGGCGGGGCGTCTCTGAGCTTTCCTCGCCCCCACGAAGTGGGGGAGAGGGACGCGCAGGCTTAGTTGAGGCGAAGCCGAAATTTGGCCGGAGCTGGGTGAGGGAGCGCCCGCAGAATGGTGTGACGCCACTCGAGACTACGCCCTTCGTTCGACAACCCCCTCACCCTGCCCTCTCTCCCTCCCCAAGTGGGGATGGGGAGAGGATCTTAGAAAGCGACTGCCCATCTCCGATCCGTTCGAACCATTCGGGTGTCGTGCGAGGCGCCTTACCGTCGATGTTCGGCGCACCGACACCGGCGCGGACATGCGAGGCCGAGACGGTGCGCGTCTCCAGGCTGAAGCGGGTGATCCCGCTCGCGTCTGAAATGCTGCCATGGAGATGGGCGGCCGAGAAGCAGAGCAGGTCGCCGGGCTCGATCACGATCGCCCAGCCCTCCTCGGGTTTGAGCGGGACAGTCGCAGTCGGCAGCACGGGATAGGTTTCGGCGCGGCCTTCGGCCATGCGCTTCTTGAGCTCGTGATAGTCCCAGTCGGCCGTGTTGTTCTCGATCGGCCGCGCCCAGTATTCCGGATAGATCACGATCGAGCGGCTGCGTGCCAGCGGATAGAGCGCCGCCCACCAGTTGATCTGCTGGGCGATGTTCGAGCCCCAGCTGTCGCGATGCGGCGGCAGCGGCATGATCCGGCGCCCCTGATGGCTGGCGCTGGAGGGCACGAGGCGCAGCTGCAGCCCGTCGAAATAGGTGTCGTCGGGCGGCAGGCCCACCTGCGCCACCGCCTCCCCCACCAGCTGCATCAGCGCCTTGTCGGCGCGGACCTGGTTGCGCAGCTTGCGCACGCGGGCGAGGAAGACATCGGGCGCCAGCCGTGCCTCGGCGGTCTCGGGCTCGGCATCGCCCAGCCCCTCGCGGACCACCGCATCGATGTCGCGAACCAGCGCCTTCAGCGCAGGCACCTGCCGAAACACCAGGATATCGCCAGCGAAGATCTGCCGGCCGATCTCGTCGGCGGCAATCGCTCCGGGAACGAACTGGAAAGCGGGCATGGCCGGGGTTCCTCGATGGGCGTCTGGTGCGACGGAAGGGACAAAGGATCGAATGCCCGCGCATTGGCGACCGAGGTTGCCAAGATGAAACGCTTGTATTCAATCGTATTCCTTGAAAAGCCTGTTCGAGCCCAGCCGCGTCCCAAGGTCACAGATTCGTGAGGCCGCTTGTTCCCTGGCAGATTTATGGCCATGCTACCGGCCATGTCATCTTCGCGGCGAATGCTCGTCCTGTTGCTTGGTGCCTTCCTGGCCCTGGGCATGAGCCTGTCCGCCATCCAGGCTGGCGAGATGCCGGCCAAGATGATGACGATGATGTCCGGTATGGACGGTTCCGGACATTGCAACGACTGCGGTGACAGTGGTCCATCAAAGGCAATGGCCGCTTGCAGCTTCGGCTGCGTCACCCCTGTGATTGCCATGCTTCCGCAGACGATCCTAACGAGGATCCTCCAGGCGTCCGCCCCGCTTACACGCCAGCACTCGCTCCTCCTCGGCGGTACATTCCCGCCCGACCCCGACCCTCCTCGATCCTGCGATCTCGGCTGACGCTGCGCCGCTGCCTCGGGCGGTCGACGTCGGCGTTTGAGCTGTGAGACGCGAGCTGCCGCTCGCGCCCGTTATCTCACCCGTGATCGTCGAAGGGTCGAAGTGTGGCTTCCAATCGCAACTTTCTTTGGTCCCGCCGGGCCTTGCTCGGCGCTGGGGCCGGCCTTGTCCTAGGCACGGCCCTGAGCCCTTGGCCGACGCGTGCCGCCGATGGCGCGCGTCGCCTGAGCGCCGCGTCGGGTCAGGCCTTCCTGCTGGGGAAGGATCGCCCGGCAACCCAGGTCTGGGCCTATGACGATCAAGTGCCGGGACCGGTCTTGCGATTCCCACAGGGCAAGCCGGTCCGGATCACGTTCGAGAACCGGCTCGAAGAGGGCACGACGATCCATTGGCACGGCATCCGCCTGCCGATCGGGATGGATGGCGTGCCCGGCATCAGCCAGCCGCCGATCAAGCCTGGCGAGACATTCGTCTACGAATTCACGCCGCCGGACGCTGGAACCTTTTGGTATCACCCGCATGTCGACAGTCTTCGACAGATCGGCCGTGGTCTCTCCGGTGCTCTCATTATCGAAGAACAGGAGCCGCCGGTCGTCGATCGCGATCTCCTCTGGATGCTCGCCGACTGGCGGATGACCGATGACGGCCAGATCGCCGCCGGCTTCGGCAACCCGATGGAAGCGATGATGTCGGGGCGGATCGGCAATACCGTCACGCTGAACGGCAGAGTCTCCGCCGGAGAGCCGGTGCGCGCAGGCGAGCGCATCCGCCTGCGTCTCGTGAACGGTGCGCTGGCCCGAATCATGGCGCTTCGCTTCGAGGGCCATCGCCCCATGATTGTGGCGATCGACGGCCAGCCCTGCGATCCGCACGAACCGAAGGATGGCCGCCTGCTTCTTGGGCCAGCCATGCGCATGGATGTTATCATCGATATGCAAGGCGAGCCGGGCCGGCGCTACCGTGTGACTGACGACTTCTATGACGAGCTCGCCTATGCGCTGACAGAGCTTGCTTACGACACTGAGCAGCCGATGCGCACCCACCCGCTCGACGCCCCTCACCCCCTGCCACCCAATCCCCTGCCAGAGCCGGATCTCGCCGCTGCCGAGCGCCACGAGCTCGTCCTTCAAGGCGGCATGATGGGCGGCGGAGCGATGGCCGGCCTTGGCGGCATGGCGGGTGGCGGCATGATGGGCGGTGGCAATGGTATGAGCATGGCGGGCATGGGCTCGGCCGGCTGGGCCATCAATGGCAGCGCCATGACCGGCGACGGCCAGGCCGGCATGCCGCCGCTGCTGACGCTGAAGCTGGGCCGCAGCTATCTCTTCACGCTCCGAAACCAGACCGCCTGGTGGCATCCGATGCATCTGCACGGCCACAGTTTCCGGGTATTGAGCCGCAACGGCACCCCCGTGCCTCACCGCGAATGGGGCGACACCGTTCTGGTTTCGCCCAGGGAGGCCGTCGAGATCGCTTTCGTCGCCGACAATCCCGGCGACTGGATGCTGCACTGCCATGTCATCGATCACCAGATGGCGGGCCTGATGACCATTTTGCGCATCGCTTGAGTTTCACGCTTCTTCAACCAGGAGAACTGCCATGAAGAGAATTGCCATCCACTTCGGTACAGCCCTTGCGCTCATCACGGCTCCGTTGCCCGCGTTGGCGGAACCGATCCACGCGCTCCTCTACAAGAATCCGCAATGCAGTTGCTGCGAGGCCTATGCGGCTTATCTGCAGCAGAACGGTTTCGAGGTCGATATCAAGCCGACCAACGACCTGGCCGCGATCAGCGCCAAGGCCGGGGTTCCGGCAGATCTCGAAGGCTGCCACACCATGTTGATCGAAGGCTATGTGGTCGACGGCCTCGTGCCGGCCGATGTCGTTCGCAAGCTCCTGGCGGAGAAACCGGCGATCGCCGGAATCACGCTGCCTGGCATGCCGATGGGGGCGCCCGGCATGGGCGGAACCAAGACCGGGCCTTTCACGATCTATGCCGTCACCAAGGATGGTGCGGCGCCGACGGTCTATGCCGTCGAATGACCATGCTGTCGGCGAATGGCGGGGCCCGGCGACGATGATGGACCGTTCATCGAGGGCCGAAGCGATGGCGGGCGCGCGGGCTCAGGCGGCCGGCGACATATCGAGCCGTCGGCCGGTCCGTGTCCTGCCGGCCACCGGCCTTGCTGCTTTGACTATGGCTTTCGCCTGGGAGATCGGACCCTTATGAATCGCGCCTTCTTCGCATGGCTCGTCATCCTGCTCGCGGCCCTCATGCCGGCGAGGGCGGCCGAGCCGCCGCAGAATTTCGTCCTTTATGACGCAGCCCGTCCTCTGCCGGAGATCCGCTTCGAGGATGCAGAGGCAAAACCTCTGAGCCTGACCGACTTCCGCGGCAAGGTCGTGTTGCTGAACATCTGGGCGACCTGGTGCGGGCCTTGCCGGAAGGAGATGCCCACCCTGGACCGGCTCCAGGCCAAACTGGGCGGCGCGGATTTCGAGGTCGTCGCCTTGTCGATCGATGAGGGTGGGCCCGATGTCGTGCGGAAATTCTACGCCGAGATCGGGATCCGGCAGCTCCCGATTTACATGCACCCTTCCGGCGCCACCCCCCAAGCGCTTGGCGTCGTCGGCATACCCACAACCCTTCTGATCGATCGCCGGGGCCAGGAACTCGGAAGGCTGGTCGGCCCGGCCGAGTGGGATGCCCCGGAAATGATTTCCCTGCTCGAGTCGGTCATCGCGCGACAGGCCGACAGCCCGAGCGCACCCCAGCAGGAGGAATGATCCTCATGACAATCCCGAACACCGGTAAGCCTCTTCCGATTCCCTTGGGGTCCCGGCCGCTCAATCTCGTCAGGCGATATCTCAGCGGTCGGAATGCCTTGCTCGCAGCCGCCACCCTGGCAATCGTAGTTGGTATGGCGTTCAACTGGCGTTGGTTGGTAACGGCTGGAATCGCGCCGCTTCTCCTGAGCGCGCTGCCTTGCGTGGCCATGTGCGCGCTCGGGCTGTGCATGAACCGGAAGTCGGGTCGGTCTTGCGAGGCGAAGCCGTCTTCCGGTGCGGCTCCCGATACAAGGCCGCAATCCCCGGCGTCATCCCAAGTCTTTTCATCATCCTTCGGGCTTCCCGAGAATTCCACGGCCCATTCTCCCATGAAACCTCTCGAGAGGCCGTGACATCATGCCGTTTCTGAGAGTTGCACTTGTTGCCGCCCTGCTCGTCCCAGCGCTTGCGCCCGCTGCCTCGTCGCACTCCCTGGACGAATTGCAACAGCAGCTCACCAGCAAGGATAAATACTTCCAGGCGGCCGACAGCGAGGCGCCCGGTTTCACGCTGCAGGATGCGGATGGCCGCAAGGTCGGCTTGACCGACTTCCACGGGAAGGTCGTCGTCCTCAACTTCATCTATACGCACTGTCCCGACGTCTGCCCTCTCCATTCGGAGCGGATCGCCGAGATCCAGAAGATGATCAACGGGACGCCCATGAAGGATCTGGTCGAGTTCATCACCATCACGACCGATCCCGGCCGGGACAACGGGCCGGTGCTACGCGACTACGGCGCCGCTCACGGCCTCGATCCCTTGAACTGGGTCTTCCTGACGACGACTCCGGAGCAACCGGAGGACACCACCCGGAAGATCGCCGAAGCCTATGGCCTCAAGTTCGTCGAGAGTTCGGACGGCCTCCAGATGCATGCGGTGGTGACGCATGTCATCGACCAGGATGGGCGCTTGCGCGCCCGGTTTCACGGGCTGGATTTCGATCCGGTCGATCTCGTGGTCTACGTCAATGCCCTGACCAACGGAATATCGAAACCGCATGAAGATGCGAAGCCGGGCCTGTGGGACAGAATCAAGGCGCTGTTCCAATAGGCTTTCATCAGGACCGTCCGGAGCTTGCCATGAGCCGCTCTTCCATGACGACCAGCCAATACCCTGCAATCCGTGAAGGGTGGCGTCATGTCCGACGCTGACTCGCCGTCCCGCAAATTCGAGTCCTCTCGCGGAATCAAGACGCTGGTCATCATCTCCCTGATGCTGTCGGCGCTCGCGGCCGGATTGTCGTTCTTTACACTACTGGTTTCGGTCGGCTTCCTGCCGATCAGCGTCAGGCCCCTCGGCTTCGAACGTCAAATGCACGCCTACACTCTGAGCAATGACGAGGCCGAATCGGAACCGCTCCAGCCGGCGCAATCGACTGAGAACCCATCCCCGGAGGACGAGTTGGCGGCAGTAACCCTCGCCCGGCACGATGAGATTTTCAGCGACCCGACTGCGCCCGTCGGCGGAAACCCCGCAGGCGATGTCACACTGGTCGAGTTCTTCGACTACAACTGCCCCTATTGCCGTGAAGCGGCATCGATCCTCGATGCCACCGTTCAAACCGACAAGGGACTGCGGCTTGTCTTCAAGGAGCTTCCCATCCTGGGGCCCGGGTCCACCTTCGCGGCGCAAGCTGCGCTCGCCGCTCATAAGCAGGGTAAATACTTGATCTTCCACAAAGCGATGATGGCGTATTCGGGCGCGATCACGGAGAGTTCCACGCTTCAGATCGCAACCGATGTGGGCCTCGATCTTGAACGATTGAAGACGGATATGAAGGATCCTCTGATCGATCAAGCCGTCCAGCGCAACCGGGCATTGGCTCAGGCCCTTCGCATATCGGGCACGCCAAGCTTCGTGATCGGCCGGGAAATTGTCCGCGGCCTCGTCGATATAGAGACGATGCGCCGATTCATTGTCGCCGCTCGTGAACGATAGGTTGCATTGATGCTCGCGGCCTCCACCGTCGGGATTCTCACGGCATTCCTGGCTGGGGCGATCTCGTTCCTGTCGCCCTGCGTGCTGCCGCTGGTGCCGGGATATATTTCCTATGTTTCCGGAAATACCCTGGACCAGAAAGGCCGATCTCAGGGCAGCCGTCTCACAACGCTGCTGCTGAGCGCCTATTTCGTTCTCGGCTTTTCCACGGTCTTTGTGGCACTTGGCGCGAGCGCGAGCGCAATCAGCCGGCTGCTCCTCTCCTACAGGTACGAGGCTACCATTGCCGGTGGTGTCATCGTCATTCTGTTCGGCGTCGTGACGACCGGGCTGGTCCGCATACCCTGGCTCGAACGCGATCTGCGCATTCACCGCAGCCTGCGCTCCGGCGGGCCGCTCGGCGCTTATATCCTCGGATTCGTATTCGCCTTTGGATGGACGCCCTGCATTGGGCCCGTTCTGGGCGCCATCCTCACGATCGGCGCACTCTCCTCGACGGCCGCGACGGGCGTTATCTTGCTTGCAGCCTATTCGGCGGGGCTTGGCGTTCCCTTCATGGTCACCGCCATTTTCACGGATGGCCTTCTTCGGGGGAGAAGGGCGATCGGCCGGATCGGGCGACTGCTTCAGCTCGGTGCTGGCTCCGTGATGATGATCATGGGAGTCGCCATGATCACCGGACATATGTCCATCTTCTCGATCTGGCTGCTCCGGCATGTCCCCGTGCTGACGCAAATCGGCTGAAGGCACGCGAGTCCGCCTCCGGCACCACGTCTTGTTCGTCTCGGATGCGTAGCGTACGGGCGCAAGGCCTTGAGCTATCCGCGATCCTCTGTCGCCTCAGCCCTCGTCGCCCTGGCCGTGCTGGCCCAGCCGCAGGTCGCGGTTGACGTTGACGGCCTGCACCAGCCCGAAGCCCATCAGCAGCGACAGCATCGAGGTGCCGCCATAGGAGATCAGCGGCAGCGGCACGCCGACCACGGGGATGAGGCCCATCACCATCGCCATGTTGATGAAAACATAGAAGAACATGCTCGAGGTGATGCCGAAGGCGAGCAGCCGGCCGAACTGGTTGCGGCTCCGAAGCGCGATCATGAAGCCGTACAGCAGCACCAACGCGTAGAGGCAGAGCAGCGTGATGCCGCCGACCATGCCCAGCTCCTCGGCCAGCATGGTGAAGATGAAATCGGTCTGGCGCTCGGGCAGGAAGTTGAGATGGCTCTGGGTCCCCATGAGGAAGCCCTTGCCCAGCACGCCGCCGGAGCCGAAGGCGATCTTCGACTGCATGATGTGATAGCCCGAGCCCAGCGGATCGCTCTCGGGATTGAGGAAGGTCAGCACGCGCTGGCGCTGATAGTCATGCATGAAGCCCCAGCCGATCGGGAGCGCCGCCAGGCCCGCCGCCCCGATCAGGATGAACTTCCACATCCGCACGCCGGCCGCGAAGAACATCACGCCGCCGATCAGGATCAGCATGCCGGCGGTGCCGAGATCGGGCTGTACCAGCACCAACCCCGCCGGCATCATGACCAGCATCAAGGGCGGCACCAGCGGCAGCGGCAGGTGGCGCCTGATGTCCTCGAGGTCGAGCCGGTGGAAATAACGTGCCAGCGCCACGACCAGCGCGACCTTCATGATCTCGGAGGGCTGCAGCTGAAAGAACCTGAAGTCGATCCAGCGCTGCGCGCCCATGCCGATCTCGCCCGCGATCTCGACATAGACCAGCAGCAGGAAGGCGAAGGCATAGAAGGCGTAGGCCCAGCGCAGCCAGAAGCGCAGGTCGGTCAGCGCCACCACGGTCATCAGCCCCAGCCCGATAATCAGGCGCGCGCCCTGGCGCGACATCCAGGGATCGATATTGCCGTTGGCGGCGGAATAGAGCATGGCGAGCCCGACGCTCGCGATCATGATCAGCAGCAGCACCAGGCCCCAGCTGATCTGCTTCAGCTTCTGGCCGATCGAGAGCTCGGCGGCGTTGCGCCCGAAGGGGGTGCCGCCGAAATGGGTCGGTCCGATCATGCCGGTCTCTCATTGTTCTGGACCATCTGCTCGGCCGGCCGCCGGCGCGCAGGGTCCCGCGTCTGGGCCTCGATCAGGATGTCGCGGGCGATCGGGCCGGCAATCACCGAGCCGCCGCCGCCATGCTCGATCACGACCGCGACCGCATAGCGCGGCGCATGGACCGGCGCGAAGCCGATGAAGAGCGCATGGTCGCGCTGCGGCCAGGGCAGATCCTCGTTCTTGCGCACGCCGGCATTGCGCTCGCTCATGGTGATGCGGCGCACCTGGGCGGTGCCAGTCTTGCCGGCGAGCTCCATGCCGGGAATGGTGATGCGGGCGCGGTAGGCGGTGCCGTTGGTGGCGTTGCTGACCTGGTTCATGCCTTCCAGCACGACCGCCAGATGCTCCGGCGAAACCCCCATCGACGGGAAGGGCGGCTTCAGCACGCTGCCGCTATCACCTTCGCGCAAGGCGGCCCCGCCATCGGCGGCGAAGACCATGTCGCGATGGAGCTTGGGCTGGATCGCATAGCCGCCCGAGGAGAGACGCGCGGTCAGAACCGCCAATTGCAAGGGCGTGGTCGTGATGAAACCTTGGCCGATGCCGGCGACCAGCGATTCGCCCGGATGCCAGATATCGCCCATCGTCGCCTGTTTCCAGGCGCGGTCGGGAATGAGGCCCGGCTTCTCCGAGGGCATGTCGATGCCGGTCAGCTGACCGAGGCCGAAGCGGCGCGCCATGGCCGCGATCGGGTCGATGCCGATGCGCCGGGCCAGATCGTAGAAGTAACTATCGCAGGAATGGCGGATGCCGCCGATCATATCGAGCGTGCCGTGGCCCTGCTTCTTCCAGCAATGGAACCGGGCCGAACCCAGCACGGTGACGCCGTTGCAGAAGACCGTGTGATCGGGGCCGATCCCCTGCTCCATCGCCGCCATGGCCACGACCGTCTTGAAGGTCGAGCCCGGCGCGTAGGTGCCGTTGAGCGCCTTGTTGGAGAGGGGCCGCAACGGATCGGTGGTGAGGGCCTGCCATTCCGCACTGGTAAGGCCGCGATCGAAGGCGGTCGGGTCGTAGCTCGGCGTCGAGGCCAGCGCCAGGATCTCGCCCGTCATGATGTCGATGCAGACGGCGGCCCCGCTGAGCTGGGCGGAGAGGGATTGCTGGGTAAAGGTCTGCAGGCCCATATCGAGCGTGGTGACCAGATCCTTGCCGGGCACGCCCTCGTCGCGCGCGAGCTCGCGGATCACGCGGCCGACGGCGTTGACCTCGACCTGGCTGTTGCCGGCGGAGCCGCGCAGATCGGTATCGTATTGCTTCTCGATGCCGCTCTTGCCGACACGGAAGCCCGGCAGCTCGAGCAGCGGATCGCCGGTCAGCTCGGCCTCGGCCACGACACCGACATAGCCCAGCACATGGGAGACCATGCCGCCATAGGGATAGTTCCGCCTCTGCTCGACCTCGATCGAGACGCCGGGCAGGTCGGGCGTGTTGACCTCCACCTGCGCCACCAGCGGCCAGTCGAGATTCTCCTTCACCGTCACCGGCACGAAGGCGCGGCTGCGCCCGACTTCCTTCATGATCCGGGCGCGCTCCGAATCGCTGATCGAGACGATCGTCTCCAGCGACTGCAGCGTCCCCTCGAGATCCTCGGTCTGCTCGGGCGTCAGAACGATGCGATAATTCTGGTCGTTGGTCGCGAGCGGCTGGCCGAACCGGTCGAGGATGCGGCCGCGGCGCGGCGCCAGGAGACGCAGGCTGATGCGGTTCTCCTCGGCCAGCAGCTTGTAGCGGTCGGATTCGACGACCTGCAGGTAATACATCCGGGCAGCCAGGCTGCCGAGCAGCACCAGCTGCGCGCCGCCGAGCATGGCCGCGCGACGGGTGAAGGTCCGATAAAGCTGCTGGTTGCTTTGTACCGTCATGGGAGGGGCCGGGGGCTCAAGCGACGCGCCGGAACGAGGGGACAGGGAGCGACATCATCGTCACGCCTGCTGCGACAGAAGCCAGCGCTGCGCGCGGGCGAAGAGATAGGCCACGGCCGGATAGAGACCGAGATCGACCAGATAGTTGAAGACGGCCGGCCGGGGGTCGACCAGGGTCACGTCCAGCAGGCTGGTGGCGATCCAGGCCAGCACCATGGCGCCGGCCGAGACCATCATGTAGCCCCACCAGACCACCAGGAAGGGCTGGCCGATGAAAAGCCGGCGCTGAGACACCGTGAGCGCATAGACCACGACCAGGACCAGCGTGCCGACGCCGAGCGGCGCCATGCCGAAGAAATCGGCCAGGATGCCGATGGCGAAGACCAGCGGCAGCGGCAAGGCGGTCGGGCGATGGATAGCCCAGTAATAGACCGACATCAGCGCGAAACTGGGGCTGATCGGCTGCCAGAAAGGCAGCGGCAGCGGAATCGAGCCCAGCAGCATCAGCAGCAGCGTCAGCGTGGCCGGCCATAAACGCTGCGACCAGAGATCGAGGCGCTGCCAGAAACTGGAGCTCATGATCCGAGTTGTATCCTTTAAGAGCCGGGGCGCCTGGGGCGCCCGCATTCACCAAAGGCGCCTTCGGCGCCGAACCTTTTGGGGCGCGCTTCCCCGCGCCCGCCTCGTCAGGGCCCGCGCGGCGGCGCCACGACCGGGGTCCCTGCCGACGGGCTGGCCCCCGCATTGGCCGCCGCCGCGACCGGATCGTCGCTCAGCACGCCATCGAGGCCGTAATCCACGATCTGCAGGAATTCCATATGGTCCCAGTCCACGAAGGGCGTCACCGAGACGACACCGTCGGAAATCCGGTCGATCACGCCGACCGGCAGGCCCGGGGGGAAGGCCCCGCCATCGCCGGAGGTGACGACGCGGTCGCCGACCTCGATCGCGAGGCCGGGCTTGAGATAGATCAGCTGCGGCCGGTTGGAGTTGTCGCCGGCCAGGATGGCGCGGTCGCGGGTCCGTTCGACCACGACCGGCACGCGGGAATTGATGTCGGTCAGCAGGAGCACCCGGGCCGAGCGGGTCCCGACCTCGCTGACGCGCCCCGCCAGACCGTCGCCGGTCATGGCCGCCTGGCCCTTGCGCAGGCCCGATTTCTCGCCGGCGGCGATCAGCACCTCGCGAACGAAGGCGCCGGTATGGTCGCCGATCACCCGCGCGCTGATGAAGCTGGAGCGCGGATCCGGCACGAAATGCAGCATGGTACGGAGCTGGCGGTTCTCGGCGTCGAGGCGCTGGGCGATGGTCTGCCACTCGGCCAGACGCTGGCGCTCGATCCGCAGGCGGGCGTTCTCGGCCCGCAGATCGACCAGTTCCTCGAGATTGGCGAACAGCCCTTCGGCGAAGCTCACGGGCTCGGACAGGGCGCCCAGGATCGGGGCCACGGCATCGGACACCGCCGTGCGGGCCTGGGAGACCATCGGGCCATTGGCACGACCCAACACCATCACGCCAATGGCCGCAGCCATCACCATGACCAGGGTCAGCCGATGAACCAACGCCCGCAGCGGCGAGGCCAGGCGCAGCGCGGAGCCGGTCCGCTGCTTCATAACCTGCCTCCGCAGCGAATGCCCATTCGGGAATCGCTTTTCGTCATCGTCGCGACTCCACGACTCACGATAACCCGAGACCCGAATCGGGCAAAGGAAAATTGAGTGGAATCAATCAATACATATTGATGAGGACGTTCTTGAGCGTCTTCATCTCCTCCAGGCAACGACCGGTGCCGAGCGCCACGCAGGTGAGCGGATCGTCCGCGATCGAGACCGGCAGGCCGGTCGAATGGCGGAGCACGAGGTCCAGGTTCGAGAGCAGCGCACCGCCACCGGTCAGCACGATGCCCTTGTCGACGATGTCGGCGGCAAGTTCGGGCGCCGTATGCTCGAGAGCCACCTTGACCGCCTCGATGATGGCCCCGACCGGCTCGGCCAGGCTCTCGGCGATCTGACGCTCGGTGATGACGAGTTCCTTGGGTACGCCGTTCATCAGGTCGCGGCCCTTGATCTCCATGACGCGGCCGTCGCCGTCTTCGGGCGGACAGGCCGAGCCGATTTCCTTCTTGATGCGCTCGGCACTGCCTTCACCGACCAGCAGGTTATGGTTACGGCGGATATAGGCGATGATCGCCTCGTCCATCTTGTCGCCGCCGACGCGCACCGAACGCGAATAGACGATGCCGCCCAGCGACAGCACCGCGACCTCGGTCGTGCCGCCGCCGATATCGACCACCATCGAACCGGTGGGCTCGGTCACCGGCAGGCCGGCGCCGATCGCGGCGGCCATCGGCTCCTCGATCAGGAACACCCGGCGGGCACCGGCGCTCTCGGCCGATTCCTGGATGGCGCGGCGCTCGACCGCCG
>NZ_JBOHKS010000034.1:0-29274 GCF_050729195.1 Hypericibacter sp. | reverse complement strand
GCCTTGTTCCCTCCCCCTGCAAGGAGGAGGGTGAGGGAGGGGGCCGCTCGACGTGCCAGCATTGTAGCGCGCCACTTGGATTGAGCACTTCCGCCACATGATTTGAGCAGTGGATAACTCCCGTTCTAATGGCCGATTTTGACCCCTAAAACGCCCTTCATCATGCGTTTAAAGCCCCCCAGTGACCTCGTCGGGCCTTGCCGCCAGCTGCAGCAGAGTCCATCGCTGGAATGACTGGCAGATCTCCTCCGGCGGATAGGTGGACGCTTCCAAGATTACCAAGGGTTCGGCCCGGCGATTTGGCCCCCGCTCGTGGACGGTCAGCTTAGTGACCTTATAGTCCATCTCCAGGCCCCAGCTGACCGGGATAGGGCACGCCGCCGCCAGCCGATTGAGTTCCTTTGACACCTGCTCGAACCAGTCCATGTCATCCCCTATTTGCGGCGCCCGCCGCCGCTGATGATCAGCTCTCGCGCCGGCCTGGCGCCCTTGCCGCCGGCGATCGTGTAGGTGGTCTTGACGGCCTCGATCTCGAACCCGTCGAACAGCTCCCGAATCGCCGGCACGTCGTTGATCGAAAGGATGAACCGGCCCTTCAGCTTTCGCAACCGCCCGGCCAGCTCGGCGAACTGGCTCCGGTCGAACAGCTCCTTGCCGTAGTCGCCCTCGGAGCCCCAATAGGGCGGGTCGAGGTAGAAAAGCGTGTGCGGCTTGTCGTAGCGCTCCAGGAAGGTCGGCCAGGGCAGACACTCGATCGTGACGCCGGCGAGCCGGCTGTGGACGTCCTCAAGCAGCCCGGCCAGCTTCGTGATGTCGAACCGCCCCGGCCGATCGGCGCAGACCCCGAAGTTCCGCCCACTGATCTTCCCGCCGAAGGCCGTGCGCTGGAGATAGAGGAAGCGCGCGGCGCGCTCCAGGTCGGTCAGCGTCGTCGGGTCGGTCGCCACCAGGCGCTCGAACTCGGCACGCGTGGTGAGCTGGAACCGCATCATCTCGACGAAGGCGACATAGTGGCGCTGAAGCACCCGGAACAGCGGCGCCACCTCCCGATTCGCATCGTTGATGACCTCCGCTCGCGGCGCCTGGCGCCGGCGGAGGAACACGCCGGCCATCCCGACGAAGGCCTCGGCGTAGCAGCTGTGAGGGGTCGCTTCGATTCGCTTGATGATTCGGCCGGCCAGATTCCTCTTGCCGCCGAGGTAAGGCGCAATGGGCGTCAGGGGTTCGACGGCCCTTATAGACTCCATAACTTTCACAACTCACACTTGCCCCGCCCCAGCGCTGGGGTGGCGGGGTGGCCATCAATCGGCCGATGGTGGTCATGCGGATCTCAACTCCGCGGTTCGCGGCGCGTCAACGCCGCTGCCCCCGCCGGCCGTAAGCCTGGCAGGGTTGGTCGTTTCAGTCTTTGAATTTAGCAGCCTTCGCGGTCGCAGTTGAGCAACTGGCCGGGCTTGTTCTGCCAGGCCCATGAGACCGACACGAGGTTCGCGTCCGTTAAGGGCCATTTCTCGGGCCGGCCCGTTTCGGTCGTCCACATCCAGGCAACGCAGACCTCGCCGATCGGGCGATTGCAGGCGGCCTTGCCCGCCTTCTCCGCATCCATGTCCAGCATGCCGGCAGGACATGCGAGGAGGTACACCACCCCGTTGTGATCGATCTCCCGGCACACGCCAGCCGAGCTGTTCGATTGGCTTCTCTGGCTGTAGGCGATCGCCGCGATCGCCACCACACCCAGCAGAACGATGATGCCCCGTTTCATGATGCCCCCGCAGGTCCGCCGTTACGAGGGCCGCAGGATAGCACCGGTTGCAATTCCGGGCGAGATAGCGCGTCACGACCCGGGCCACCCCTTCGTCTCGTCGATCGCCGCGACCTTCTCGGCCGTGTCGGCCGCCTCGATCGCGTCCTTGATCGCCCACAGCCGCTTGCGCAGATCCTCATAAGCGGCGGCGGCGGCGGCGGCGAGCCCGATCATCGCCACCGGCGTCGCCAGGGGCAGCATCGAGTTGTCGGCCATGCGCCAGGCGAAGTCCGGCGCCCAGGCCACGCCCGAGGCGGGATTGAGCGCCAGCGTGGCCTTGAGGGCCGCGCCGTTGATGCGCGTCAGATCCTCCTCGCGCAGCTGCACCACCTTGCCGCCATAGGGCGCGCCGGCTTCCTGCTTCGCCGCGAACAGCGCCACCGCAGCGGCGCGCTTGACGGCCTTGAGTTGCGCCAGATCCGGAGCCCAGCCCGCACCGTCCCATCGATCGCCGGCCCGCTCCGGCGCGCCATCGACGAACTGAGCGCCCTCAGGCGCGGCCTCGGGGAACCCCGCCGCTTGGTTGAAGCTGCCGATATAGGCGCCGGCGGCATCGACCAGGCTCTTGGTCATCGTCAGCACGAAGCGCGCGCCCTGCGGCGCGTCGGACGGCACCGCCGCATCGTCGGGAAAATCACCCAGCGGCCGGCCTTTGTCGTCGATCAGGAACTTGGTCATGGCTCTGTCTCTATTTCAGGATCGAGGCGCGGAAGACCGCGCGCCAATTGCCGACGGTGATGCCGAACGAGGCGCCCGTACCCTTGTTGATGACGAACATGCTGCTGCCGTATCTGACGCTGATGTTGGTCGCGTCGATGACGATCGATGGTGAGCTGGCCGCTGTGCCAAGCTCGCCCGTCGGCCATACCACTTCGTCGCCGATCGAGTATCCGCCCTCGGCCGTCTTGCAGCGCAGGAACACGTCGCGAAGCTGTGGCTTGGCGCCGAGCCCGTGGGCCAGCGTCAACGCGCCGGCAGCCGTGATCGTCTGCTCGCCGCTGTCGTAGCTGTATTGGCCCCTCAGCGTTTTCCAGGCCGCGCCGGTGCAATAGATCGTGACCTCGTCGCCCGGCCTCATGAGCCGCGTCGTCAACCCGTCGATCGTCTCGGCGCCGTTCGGATCGATCGTCACGTCGCCCGACGCGGCGCTGTTGACGAGGGTCAGCGTGAACCCTGCGCCAGCGGTCGCCGCCGCCAGAAGGTTGGCGCTGAAGCCTGCCGTGGTCCAATCGAGCACGCTGCCATTGTCGGCGGCCACGACATTGTAGGCCGCCGTCTTCGCCGCGTAGCTGCCGCTGATCCCGAGATAGGCCTTCTGCGCCGAAAGCTGGTCGCCATAGAAGCGCGCGACCTCCTCCCAGTTCGTGCCGGTGCGCTTCAGCAGCAGCCACATCTTGGTCGAGTTCATCGAGAAGTCGGCCGCGTTGGCCGTGAGAATCTGACCGCCGCCGCCGGCGGCATTCTTCACCACGACGACATGCGCCGCGTTCAACGGCCGCAACATCAGCAGGCTGCCATCGGGCAGGTTGGTCTGCACGATCGTCGCCAGATTGTCGGTGCCGGCGCCGGCCTCGGTCTCGACCTTGATGACGCCCGACGCCGGCGTGATGCTGTCGCCGGCGATCGTCGCCTGCACTTCCTGCGCGCCGCCGATCAGCTGGGCGATGAAATTGCGCTGGTCCTCGAAGGCCTGCTTCATTTCGCCGACGCTGCGAACGGCGTTGGCGAAGTACCCTGCAATGGGAAGTGAGGTCATCGGCTAGTAGCCCCTCAGGCCGTTAACGTCGATCAGGCCGGCAACGCCGATGCCGGCAATGTCGAACACCTTCACCAGCGGCCCGTTCACCGGATCCTTGTCGATCACCTTCGCCGTGAAGCCCGTGCCACCGTCGTCTTGCAAAGTCACCGGCACCTGGAGGATCTTCCTGTAGGCTTTGGTGAGGGGCAGGCGCGTGCCGCCGGGCGCGATCGCGATGTCGTCGAAGTCCTCCTCAATATCGGGCATGTCGATGAGGGCTCGCAGGGCGGACAACTGTCCCTGCTTGCTCCCGCCGGCGATGCTCACGCGGATCTCGTAATTCTGCGCGCTGATCGGCAGCTCGCCGGGCCAGGGCAGATAAGAAGGGCCATCCGGCCAGAAGCTGTCGCCGTCCGCGCTCCAGAACAGCGTGCTGTCGTCGTGCCAGAACGGTTCCTGGCTTCCGCTCGGGCGATACTCGATCGTCCAGTTGGAACCCTGGACGTCGGAGATCAACCGCAGTGCCGCGGGCACCTCCTGCGAATCCGGTATCACGGTCGCGACATAGGTGAGCGGCAGCCAGTTCGCCACCCAGAAATCCGCCGCATCGTCGGGCTGCCAGAATGGCGCCGCATCGCTGGCCGGCCAGAAGAGATCGCCGCCGTCGCTGGCCTGGAGGAAGCCGCCGATCGTAAAGCCGTTGGTGATGACGCCGGGCCATCCGAGCGCACCAAAGTCGATCGTTCGCACCAGGTTGTCGGTCTTCACGTCGCCGAGGCCAATCACCAGCGCCGCCGCGTTGACGCTGACATTGCCGGCGACGTCGATCGCCTTCACCAGAATCGTCCAGCTGCCCGTGGTGAGCGCACCGAGCGGAAACCGGGTCAGGCTCCAGACACCGGGATGCAGCTCCTGAGCAGGCTCCCAGTCCCGATTGTTCCCCGGGTTCGCGCGGATGACGTAGCCGGCCATGTCCGGGGGCACGATCGGATAGCTCCAGCGGGCATCGTTCATC
The DNA here is from genome assembly GCF_050729195.1 of Hypericibacter sp. NCBI lineage: Bacteria > Pseudomonadati > Pseudomonadota > Alphaproteobacteria > Rhodospirillales > Dongiaceae > Hypericibacter > Hypericibacter sp. Next base: position 24,717 of record NZ_JBOHKS010000034.1, on the reverse strand, counting down.
TCGCGCATGACGCCGGGCACATCCGGGGGTGGCGTCGATTTGCCGACGACCACATGGCCCGCGATCGTCGTCCTGTCGCTCGGTACGCCCTTGGCCGACACGGTCCAGAGGATCACGTCGTAGGCGACCTGGTCCTGCACCGGCACGACCGAGACGACGGTCGTGCTGCCGGGCAAGGGTGCCATGGTGGAGAACGGCTCCTGGGCGTCGCTGCGCGCGAAGATGACCTGCAGACTGGCGGCGGGCTCGATCGTGCCGCCGGTGAGCTGCAGCTCGATCAGGATGCGGCTTTGCAGCGACCCGTCTCCCTGACGCACCAGCACCGATTCGTCCGAGGTGACGCGGAACACCTGTGGCTTCGGCGGCTTCGAGCCGGATGCCGTCACGATGGGGTCGAAATCGGGAATCGTTCCAGTATCGGCCAGATGCACCGCCGGGGCCGCATCCACCAGCACCAGCTTCGCCGCCATGTCGGCCTGGGGGGAGACGTTGGAGACGATGCAATCGATCGACTCGCGGCCGGCCTCGCCGAAGCTGAACAGGTCGCCCTCCGAAGGAGCTGTCCAGAACGGGATCGGAGTCACCAGCGTGACGCTGACCTGGTCGCCGGCGACGGTGACGGGCGTGGCCGACAGCGCCACGTCGCGCGTGGTCCGGATCACCAGGCCATAGGTCTTCCCGACCTCCATCGGTAGCGCTTCGTCGACCGTCAGGCCCGTGACGTTGCCGCTCCCGTCCTTCGCCAGCGTCTTGATCCGCCCATAGGCGAGACCGACGAGAATCACGTCGTGGCTGACCTTCACCAGCTTGCCGCGCTTCGCGATCAGATGCTCGACATCGGCGGAGAGCGTGTAGTCATAGGGCCGCAGCTCCATGACCGCCCGCTGATAGCGCCCGGCCTTCCACACCTGGTCGGGGTCCACGATGCCGAACATGTCGACCTCGGAGAACTTTGTGGCGTTGCTCTCGTCGAAGCCGTCGGCATAGACGATGATCTGGTCCTGCTCGAAATCCTTGCGCTCGTTGACGAAGCGGATCTTCACGCCGTGGATGGCATCCGGGAACCGCCGGTGCATGGTGAAGCCCCAGCTGTTCCGGGGCGTGAAATGCTGCACCGGGACCGACTGCGGCTTGTCCTGCACCACGGCGTAAAGATGGCCGTTCATGCCGAAGCTGGCGCGCCCGGCCGACGCGATCGTCTTGAGTGCCTCTAACCGGGTGTTGGCGAAGTCGAACACCGCGTCGAACTTGCGGCCATTGGCGATGTTGTCGAGCGCCCAGGCCTCGATCCCGGTCCAGTCGACGCGGCTGCTCGGCAGGGGCGTGCGGCCGGCTTGGCCGATCAGCACGTCGACATAGGCGGAATGCGCCCAGCGCGTCGGCCGCCAGGCCCAGCTGGTCCCGTCGAAATCCCACAGGATCGATGTCGTGATGCAATTGAGCTCGTTGACGATGCCCTGCAGCTCGTTCGTGCCCTTGATCACCAGCTCGATCGTCGTGTGGCCCGGGACCGCGATCGGCGGCGTGTTCGTCGTGATGCGCAGGATGGTCCACCAGACCTTGTCGACGATCTTGTCGTCGGCGGTGTCGAGCGTCGTTCGGCGCACGCGAACGTCATACTGGTCGCGCGGCACCGGCCAGGATCTGGTCTCGCGAACGACGTTGGTCGAGTTGTGGGTGATGACGAAGGTCGGCGGGACGACGGTGCCCGGGCCAAGGGTGATGCTGTTGCTGACATTGGCCAGCGGCAGATCGGCGGTCGGCACGAAGTAGCCGGCCGAGATCATCTCGGCCGAGCGCAAATCCGTCAGCCGCGCCGGCTTGGTTCCGTCGAACGGCATCTCCATCATGCAGATCGGGAGATTGCCCGCGGGGATGACGGAGGGATTGTTGCTGCTGGTGCCCCCAACACCCTCCAAGAGGCCGGTAATGTGATTGAGCGAAAGGAAGTAGGTCCTGACGAGTTTCTGCCTCTCTTGCACCTCCGGCCGCACGAGTGTGCCGGTCTGGCGAGCGAGGAAGGCGATCGGCTGCGCCAGCGGCGTCCAGGCGACCGCGTCCTTCACGCGGTACTCGGCGTCCAGCTCGACCGTCACCGCCGACCGCTCGCCCAGTTCGTCGAAGGCCGTCATCCCCTGGAGGCCGTCGATCTCGATCATCAGCGCGTCGCAATTCTTCGCCGACGTGCGCTGGGTCCAGCTCGACACCTGGTCGAGCAGGATCTGGAACACGTCGTCATGGACGTCGGTTCCGACCAGGCTCAGCGGCGGGTCGTCGTCCCAGCCTTCGCGGATCTTGAGTTCGATGCCTTCGAAGTTGGCGATCGGCGTGGCGCCGATCTGGATGGCCTCGACCTTCTGCGGCCCATAGCCGAGGTCGAACAGCAGCCGCAGATACTGGTCGCTGCCGCGGATCTCGGTGTAAGGGATGGCGCCATAGTCGGCCGTGCGCTTGTGGCGGCCGTAGGCCCGCGGAATCTTGCCATAGGGCCGCGCCTGGTTGCGTGTGCCCTGGATCGAGAGCGTCGGGCTGCTGTCCTCCTCGCCGCTCAGCTGGCCCATGTCGGCCTTTGGCAGAGGCACCAGGGCGTTGACCGCGAAGTTGCCGGCCGCCGCCACCGCCGCGCCGATCAGCGCGCCAGCGACCGGCCCCAGGGCGCCGCCGGCCCACCAGCTGGCCACGGCAGCCAGGACAACGACCACGATCTGCAGGAACATCCGCAGCGGGCTCTTCTGCTGGCCGCCGGGGTTCTGACCCGGCATGGCCAGCACGGTCACCGCCGTGCCCGGCTTCGGCCGCACACGGTGCCACAGCTCGCGCGGGATCTCCTCGTCGCCGATCGTGACCGATGCGTAGCGGCGCAACGTCGGACCCGGGATCGCCTTCTCGACGATCTCCGCCACCGTGGCGCCGGCCAGCATCGCCATCTGCTGGATGTCGGTGCTGAAGGGGCGTTGCCGCGCCGTCACCAGCACGTCGCCGGCGCCGGGCGGGATGATCTCTTCGATCGGCTTCAGCATGATCGGCTGAAGCGTGGTCGCTCCCGCCACGAAGCCACCGATATGGCCGCAAAGCCTCCTATGCCGGCGCACCTCGAGGATCCCGGGCAGCTGGTCCGGCTTGTCGAACTCGACGACGCAGGAATCGACCCCCTGCTCGATATGGAGCATCTGGCCGCGCGCCACCACCATGCCGACATGGGCGGGCTCGCCGTATTTCTTGATCAGCAGCAGGTCATAGAGCCGGATGCCGTCGAGCGGGCAGTTCCCGTCGTCGGGCTTCTCGGCGACCTTCTGCCAGTCCTCGTCGATATGGGCCTTGATCAGGGCCGCGTTCGCCGCGATGTCCCGGCGACGGGCTCCCCGATACTCCGTGTCCCGGCTTGGCAGCTCGATGCCGAGCCGGCCATTGAAGACCAGGCGCTGCAGCCCCCAGCAGTCGCAGCCCTCGCGATCGCGGCCAAGCTCGACGAACGGAATGCCGATATAGCCCGCCACCCAGGCCGGCGGGGCATAAGGCAAGGTCTCGGCCGGGATCTGTCCGCTATCCATCAGAACAGCCCCGGATGGCTCGCCGGCGTGTATTCATCGGCCGGGAAACTCTCGTTCAAAATGTCTTCGAAGGTGATTTGACCCTCGACGGCTGCGGCGTCCGCCGTGACGTCGCGCAGGGTGAAACCGTAGGGGCCGGCCTCGACCGTGTTGGGGGTGGAGGCCATGATCACTTCCAGCGTGATCGTCGGCGGCGCGCCGGCGGGGATCATGCGGATGGCGAGCACGATGTCGCGCGCCACGTTGTCGATCCGCACCGTCACCTCGGGCGGCTTCTGGCCGTCGTCGTCGGGCAGCGTGATGTCGAACGGATAGGCGGTGTAGAGATTGCCGCGGCTGACCACGTCCTCGTTGTTGTGAACGACACGGATCGGCTGGCTGAAGCTGGAATGGTCGATGGTGAGCAGCTGCAGGAAGACTTCGTCCGTCTCGGGCGCGAAGGCCGCGCGCGCGAAGCTCGGCGGGATCGTCGACGCCGGCAGCTCCGGCCAGTACCGGAGCGGGAAATAGCGGATGGGGAAGAAGCGCTTCGCGAACATCGAGAGCCGATCTAATCCTTTCTGCGCGAGCGACGTCGGGGTTGGAGGGGCGGCCGACGGCGCGAGCCCTCAATCAAGTCCCGTCCACCGCCACCGCCGTACGGTTGCCGTTGAGATCGACCGTGGCGTTGATGCGGTTCTTCGTGTCCGCCTGGTCGCGGATCGTGATGTTCACACCGGCAGCGCCCGCGAGCTTGCCCGCCGAGGCCGCCAATAGGAGTCGCAGGATGTGCCGCATGGTGAGAGCGCCTTCGACGACATCGTCGAGGATCTCGTCGACGGCGCTGGCAGCCAGCGCATTGGCGTCGATGGCGTCCGCCGCGAACTTGGCGTTGGTGATGGCGCCGGCGGCGATCGCCGCCGCATTGAGGACGTTCGCGGCCATGGCGCCGACCGAGCCGTCGACGCGGCCCGTCTGCAGCGCATTCGGCGCGGCGCCGACCCACTGCTGAAGATCGGCCTGCAGCAGGTCGGACCCGGCGACGAGAGAATCGAACACGTTCGCCGGCACCACCTGGAACTCGGCCCACACCGGCAGATAGGTCGCCGCGTCGTCGCTCTTGAGGATCAGGCGGCCGAGCGTGCCGGTGTCGGTGGCATCGAGCGGGATCGCGTACCAGGCGTTCTGATCGTGCGCGATCGCCGTCACGCTGGACCGCGCCGCGAAGGGGCCGGCCTTCGAGCACTCGACCGTCAGCGTGCCGGCGAGCGCCGTCTTCTCGGTGACGCCGTCGGCCTTGTCGAGGAACGGCCCGATGCGCACCGTGGTGGCAGTGGCCTGTCTGAGGAACGTCGGCATCAGGATCTCCTGCGGCGGTGTGACATCATGGCTTCGGGCGCGACGGTGCCCGCACCCGGCGCCTGGAACAGCAGCGTCTGGGAAAACTCGATCCACGGGTTGAAGTCGGACGAGCTGGTTTCGTCCTCGGGCAGATCGGTCAGCTGGTTGTCGCCGAGGCGCAGCGCGAAGGTCCGCATCGTGCCGTCGGCCAGGTGCGCGCGGACGCCCAGCTCGATCGCGAGCCGGTCGCCGGCGAGCGCGTTGACGTTGCTCAAGGCATCGCCCGGCGTGGTCCAGGCCAGCGGGAAGGCGCGGTTTCGGAGCGAGGTCGAGAACTCCGAGGTCAACCCCGAGGCATCGAAGGCGAGCAGGATCCCGCGCAAGGTCAGGCCGTCGCTGGAAACCACCTTCACGAGCATCTGCGCCCGGAAGTCGTTCGTGGCGGCGCCCTGCTGGCACCGCACCTGTCCCTTGACGGTGCCGGCGATTGCCTGGGCCTGGAGCGGATCGGAGACATATTGCCGGTGCAGGCAGTCGACGGTGCCGGGCAATGCCACGGTGGCGTTCTGGCCCTTCGTCTGCGTGTTCATGTTGGTGTTGGCGCGCGCGATCACCATCCGCTTCCGGGTCGGCGGATTGACCGGATCGAGGCTGCCCCAGCCCGCGTCGAACGCGGGGTTGACGGCGGCATCGCCGGTACTGGGAAGGTAGAAGCGCGTCGCCATCAGCCCACCTGCTCAAGCGTGAAGGTGGGTCGCCAGAACTTGGCGCCAGGCGTCGGCGGAACCGGGAAAGGCGGGATGATGCGGAAGGTGGCGGCTGCCTGCGTGCGCGGCAGCACCCAATCGAACCGGATGGCACCATCCTTCAAGGTGTTGTGGAAGAAGTCGTCGAAGATCGCGACCTGCGCCGTCGTCATCTCGACCGTGCCCTGAATCGGCCGCACGTCCTTGGTGAAGCGCCGGCGCGCCTTCGCTTCGCCCGCGTCCATCTGGGTGCGCAACAGATTGTTGCCCCAGGTCTCCTGATGCCCTTCGGTCAACACGAAGGGAGGCAGTGTCACGGGCCACACGGGGTTCGCCATCAGCGGCGCCCCCGCTTGAGGGGATAGGTCTGCTCCAGCGCGGCCGACAGCTTGCCACCCTTCATGATGTCCGCCGCCATCATGTCGCCGACATAGACGGCGATCTCGCGCCGCCCGTCCGACCCCTGCCGCTCTTGCGTGCGCGACTGCTGGCCGGTGCTGTTGATCACCGTGACCTGGACCTTGCTGCCATACTTGTCGGCGAGCTGGCCCGGCCAGCCGACTTCCTCGCCATCCTTGGCAATGATCGGCCGCTCGCCGCTGACAAGGCCGCCGCTGTGCATGCGCCGCGCGCCGTCGAAAACAGAGGCATCGACCCAGCGGCCCGAGCCACCGGGCCCGACCTTGCCGCCCTGATGATAGGTGCCGCCATAAGCCAGGTCCCGGCCGGCGGTCGTCGAAAAGGCCGATCCGATTCCCGCGCTACCACTGCCGGCGCCGGGGACACCGCCACCGAACAATGAATCGAGGATGTCGCCCAGCACCGGCTCGCTGGTTCCCAACAGCGCGTTCTTGAAGGGGTTCATGACCGCCAGCTTCAGGAATGTCTGCATCAACTCGGACGCGACGGCCTTGCCGAGATTGTTCAAGCTCTCGAACGCGTCCTTGCCTTCGAGCGACATGCTGGTGATGGAGGAGCCGATGCGATCGAAGGCCTGGCCGAAGCTGTCGGCCAGCAGGTTGGCCAGCGGATCCATCGACTTCAGTTCTTTACCGGCCGCCGCGACGGCACGGGTGAAGGTCTCCTGGCTGATGACGCCGGCGTCGAGCAGCTGCTGATAGCGCTGGAGGCTGGCGTTGTATTTTTCCTGCGGCGTCAGCAGGCTCTCGGTCAGCTGAGCGCCCATCTTCTGCAGTTGGTCGAACGCATCGACCTCGTCCATCAGCGCCTTGGTCCAGGCCTTCGCATTGGTCTCGAACTGTTTCTTGCGGTCCTCGTCCTCTTTCCGAAGTTCCTGGTCCAGCTCCAACTGACTGTTGAAGATGAAGGCGTTGCGATCGGCCCAGGCCTGCTTCTGCGACTCCCATTCGTCCTTGAGCCGCTGATCGTCCCGTTCGTGGCCGAGCCGAATGGCCTTCAGCATGTCGGCGTCGGCCTGCGCCGCCGCCTCGGCATCGGCCGCGAACTGGCCGCCGGCAATGTAGGGCGACTTCAGATTGATCAGCGCGACACGGGCCTTCTGCAGCTGATCCTCGAGCTTCTGGATCGCCGCCGTAGTTTCCTGGATCTGCCGTTGTCCCTGGACGTCGCCCGGCGCATAGGTCTGCAGCTGGGCCTGGCGCTGATACGTCTCGGCGAGCTGACGCTGCAGCTCATCGACCACGCCCTGTGCCGTCTGGACGTTCGTCGTGTATTGGGCCGTCGCATTGAGATCGAGGAGCTGCTGCCGGGTCAGCATCGCCTCGTTGCCGGCCTTGATCGCTTTTGTATACAGGTCCTCGACGGTCGTGCCGGCCTTGATGGCGTCCTGGTAGGCCTTCGTGGCAGCACTGGCGTCGTCGGTCCTGTTTTTGCCGAGCACCAGCGCCAGGGTAATGCCGGCGATCGCGGCGGCGGCGGCGATCGCCAAGGGGGCAAAGGGCGTGATCGTCGCCAGGAGCGACCTGAAGCCGGCCGACGCCAGCGTGCCGCCCTGCACCAGCGCGCCCATCACCTGCGCCGCTTCCATGGAGGCGACGGTGAGCGGATCCATGCCAGCCGCCAGCGCTTGGAAGCTGTTCACGCCGGCGGCGCGCAGCTCCATGAGTCCGATGCGATTGATGGTCCAGCCGGCCGCCAGGCCATCCTGCTTCGGCTTGAACTTGTCGGTGGCGGCACCGAGGCCGGCGAGGCCGGCACCAAGCTGGTCCGTCTCCTTGCCGAGCTGGTCCGTCTGCCCGCCGGCCTTGGCGGCTGCCTCGCTCAGCTGGGTTAGCTCCGCCTTGGCGGCTTTCACCTCGCCGACGAGGCCGGAGCTGTCGGCCTTGAGCGTGAGCCCGAGAACCAGGTCTGTCATGATCTAGACCGCCGCTCGACGAAGATCAAAAGCGCTTCGTCCTCCATCCCGCGGAGATCCTCGAAAAGCGGCGGCGTGATGGTGACGCCGGCCATGTCGGCCGCCGCGCGGACGCCGGGGTAGTCGAGGCCGGTCGGGATACCGCTCATGCCCGCATGTCGCCATTGAGTCTGCGCGTCGAGGAACAGCGACAGCGCCGGCCAGTTTTCCGCCAGCACCGCGCAGTCGTTCGAAGCGTGAGCGCCGTTGCTGGTCCATCGGGCAATCTCTTCTTCGCTGGCGCCGAGCCTTCTCAGGTCGGCTTCGACTTCGTCCCCGTCTCCGCGTCGGTCGCCGCCCGCCCAGTGGCGGACGGCGTCACGGAGTTTTTTCTTTTCACTCCGGAGATGCAGGCGATGTAGGCCCGCATCAGACCGCGACGCACATAGGGGATGTCGACAAGGGCGGCGCGCCTGATCTCATCGAACCGGATCTCCCCACCATCCTCGATCGTGATGCCCCCCCAGCCCACGAGAACCTGGTTCAGGAGCGTCGCGTCCGTTCCGTTTCCGGCAAAGACAGCATCGATCTCGGACTGGGGAAGAAGCTGAAAATGCGCCGTGAACTGACGCGTCTCGGTGCCGCCGCCGTCGACCGGTTGATCGACATCGACGGGCCACTTGACGATTCTCTTGGCATCCAGAACGAACATGTCACTTCACCGTGATCTTGAGTTCGTCGTTGCCGGCGTTCGGATCCAGGCCGAGATTCATCGTCAGATAGGCGACCCCGTTGACGTTCGTCTTCTTCGGGTTCGTCAGCTGAACCTTGGGCATGTCCAGCTGCACGATCTTGCCGCCGCCGACGCCATGGATCAGCTGGATCACAATGCGCGTGTTGGCATCGACGATGGGATAGAAGTTCTTCCCCGCGATCGTGGGGTCCTCGATGACGACTGTCCCGACCGGCTCGCGATCGGTCGCCTGGACGTCGTTGGCATTGACCAGGTCCCGCAGTTCCAGGACCGTCGCCAGGTTGACTTCGAGCGATCGCAGGACGGCGGCGTAGCCGTCGATCGTGAAGGTCGGGGTATTGACCTTGTTGACGACGATCGCCGGCTTCCAGAGCGTGAAATCCGGCGTCGCCATCGCGGTATCGGTCGGCGCCTGAGGCAGTCCGACGGCCTCGAAGCCGAGCTGCGGAATGTCGTTGGCGGGGAATCTGATGGCACTGATCATCCCGCGCAGGCCCAGCAGCTTGTGCAGCTGCCCGTCCATGTTCCAGTAGGCGCTCGCGGACTCGTCGCCGGTCGAGATCGGGTTGTACTGGGTGTCGACGCCAGGATTGTTCACCTCGGCGAAGCTGCAGGCACGCAGGATGGCACCATAGGCCGGAACGGTGCCGGCGGCGCCCGCGCCGGCCAGCTCGACCCAGCCCTTGATCCGGCCGAACTTCGTGGCCACGTCGCCGCGAGAACGCGCCAAATAGGGCAGCACGCGCTTTGCCGACGTGTAGGTATATTCCGGATCGTACTCGGCTTCGTAGACCAGCACCGCCTCGCTGCCGGTGGGCGTCGCGTCGACGCCATAACCGCCGGCCTCGCGCTTCAGCGTCAGGACTTTGCGATTCCATTTACGGGGCATGTCAGCCCTCCTTCTTCAAGCGCGCGGGTTTCGCCGCCGGATCCGCCGACGGTGCTGGGACCGGGTCGTTGACCTTCGTCAGCTCGCCGGACTCCGAATTTCGGACATAGCTGCCGCCCTCATGCGGAACGGGCAGCTCCTTCTTTTCGTCAGCCCTCGTCACGTGACCCTCAGTTGGAAGCCCGTCCGGTAGCGCTCCAGCCACCAGATCGTGCCGTTCATGAGCTGCACCAGGCCGCCGCCGATCAGCTCGACCAGATCGTCCTCGGGCGCGGGCGACCAGCCGACCAGGCGGCCGCGCACCGCGATCTTGACGTCCTCGATCGTGCCGGCGGCCTGGCCGCCCTTGGCGTCGGAGACATCGCGCACCGCGAGCAGCACGCCGAACGTCATTGCGACCTGCTGGATGACCGCAATCGTCGCCGATCGGTTCGGCTGCGCCGTATCGCCGATCGGCACCAGGAAGGCGGAGGGCGACACGGGAACGCCCCGGCTCTGCTCCATGGCCTTCTGGATGTCACCGGCGCGGCCGACCGCCTTGAGCGGCGATCCCGCCCAGCTCGTCAGGCGCGTTTCCACATCGACCAGCTTCATGCGCCACCAGGATGCGGTGACCAGGCCGCGCGGACGTGATCGCCGAGGATCTGCTCGATGCCGTCGCGGTCCTGGTTGTCGATGCCCAGGAAGGGCCGAGCCGGGATCGTGACGGACTTCTTTCGCGCCCAGCGGCCACCGACCATGAAGCGGAGGAAGCCGCCGGCCTTTGCCATGATCGTGGCGCCGAACTGGTGGACGGCGGCATAGATGACGTTCGTGCCGACCTCGACCGAATTGCTCGACGCGGCATGCGTGATGGAGTTGAGCAGCCGGGCGCTGTCGACCAGCGTTCGGCCATGCTCCTCGGCCGCGCGCAGCGAGATTCGCCAGGCCTGGCCATCGGGACCGATGCCGCGCTCGAAGCGCATCTGGGTCGAGGTCTCCAGCATGCCGCCGATCTCGTCCATGATCGGTTCGAGATCCTGGCCCAGCGCGATGAGGCGCTGCAGCCCGGCCTGGGCGTCCTTGTCGTCGAGCTCGACGGTGAAGGTGAGGCCGCTCATGCGAAGTCGCCCAGGGTTTCTCGGCTGAAGGTCCGGTCGGGCGCATCGATCTGCACCGCCCCGCCGCTGACGGCAGGCGCCTGCCCGGCGACCTGGAGCTGAATGGTGCCGTTGGCGATGTCCCGCAGCATCTTCAGCGCGTCCTCGTAGTTCTTGCGCACGACGTCGGTCGGGCCGTCCTTATGCAGGAAGTAGCGGGCGATGTCGCAGGCCAGGCGCACCAGCAGTGCCGGCACGGGTGCCAGGGGCAACTGAAGGCCTGCAGATTGCAGGTAGCCGTCGATTGTCTGGTCCGCATCGGCCAATGCCCTGCCGACGACCGTATCGTCGACGGTCGTCTGCGGCACGTTGGTCCGGTCCGTGAGCTGGACCAGCTCAACCAGGCCGAAGCGATCGATCAGGTCCTGTTTGACGGCGTAGGTCATGGGGTCCGCTTGTCAATCGGGCGCGATCGGCATCTGCCGACCGCGCCCGCGCTGAAGACTGGAACGGGTCGGCTTACTTGCTGGTGGTCTTGGCCTTGGCCTTGGTGTCGTCAGCATCGCCGGCCGCTTCTGCGGCGCCGGCGTCGATGAGGCCCTGCGCCTGATCGTCGTCCTTGACGTCGATCGTGGCGCCGGCCTTGTAGCGCTTGCCGTCGTAGTGGACGTTACCCTTGGCAGTGAGCTTCATGGTTTCCTCGGAGTTGATCCCTGATCGGATGTGGGAACCGCCCCCGGCGGCCCCCACTGCATTGCCACGGTCCGTCCGCGGCGCTGAATGGCCCATCTAGAGGGCCTGGAATTACACGACAGTGTTCTGGAAGAAGTAGCCGGCGTCGATCGATGCGATGACTTCGGCGACGCTCTCGCCGACGCGAACGCGCTGACCGCCGCGCAGGCCGATCTTGCTGTCCGGCATCGAGCCCGCGATGCGCGTGCCCCACTGCGCCGTGTAGCCATAGGTGACACGGCTCTGGGACTGCGGGTTGGCGAGCGGGTCGATGTAGAGCAGGGAGGCGTGCTTGCCCCACACGCGAGCATAGGTGGCCGCCTGGCCCTTCTTCGCGGTGTTGAGCCAGCTCTCGCCTACCATCACCTTGTTGAGTTCGAAGAGCTGCGCGATGTTCTCGCGGGTAGCGACACCGCTGTCGCCGGCATTGCCCAGGACCGCCTTGACGATCTTCGGATGCTGAGCGAGCTGGGTGAACACCGACCGGCCGAGAACCATCGTGTTCGGACGGATCAGCAGGGTATCCAGCGCACCCATAATGGCGCTGATCGGATTGGAGTTGACGAAGTCGGACCACTGCGAGGTGCCCGCAAGCGTCGTGCGGTTGGCGGCCTGATAGCTGGCGTTCGCAAACACCAGGCCCGAGACGCGGACCTCGCGGTCGAGCCCAATCAGATCCGTCACGCCTTCGACGGCGCGACCGAGGGGATCGTAGCCCTTGGGCGCGTTATCGATGTCGGCTTGCGGCACGGGATCGTCCAAGCCGTAGTCGCTGGTGCTGCCGGCCTGCTCGGTCGCGGAAAACTCGACCTCGTTGGGAGCGCCGCGGCGCCCGACCTTGGTGTCGGGAACCGAGAAGCCCTCGGCGATATTGTACTGCCACCACTTGAACTGCTGCACGCCAACCGGTACGCGGGGCAGGACGTCGTCCGCAATCAGCCGGTTGTTCTTGTAGGCGATCGCGATGCCGGTGAGTTCCGGCTGGATCGGGAAAGGCGCCTGAGACATCGAGAAGCTCCTGAGAGGGGTTTAGTCGGCTAGCCCGATCAGCCCTGCATCGTGTGCTGGCTGAGAAGCACGTCGCCGATGTCGCCGGCGGCCTGCGTATTCATGGCGAAGCCGATGACGCGGTTGTTGGTGCCGGCGCCGGGGGCGGCCGCGACGGCCTTGCCGTTGGCGTCGGACGTAACGGGTCCGCCGCGCGTGACGACGCCGGCGAACTCGATCTCGACGATTCCCTGCAACACGACATCGACGCGGTCGCCGCTGGCGACGCCGCTCGGCTGGTCGACGACGCCCATGAGGAAGTCGGCCGCCGCAGCAGCCTGAAGCACTTCGCCGTCATTGGCACCGCTCTTCACGATGCGATAGTTGGAGATCGCACCGCCGGCCTTGAAGCTTTTGGTCTGGATCCTGGTCGTCATGGATCAGCGTCCCTTCTTGATGTTGGCCAGGGCTTCGCTGGGCGAGAGCGTACGGCCCTTCGCCGCCGCCGCCGCCTGCACGTCCTGGATCTGCTCGGCGAGCGCGACGGCATCGCTGGCGGGCTCGCCATGTTCGCCGCCGGCACGCTCGGCAAAATCGACCTGCGCCGGCAGCGTCGACAGGAATTCGCGGAAGAAATCGCGAGGCGCCTTCTTCACGGTCTTGTCGCCTTCCGCGAACTCGACCGTACCCTGCTCGGTCAGCGACGACATGAAGGCGACGAGAGCGGCGCGCTGAGCCGGTAGCACACGGCCCTTATCGATCAGCGCGTCGAGGAAGCGGCCGTCGTCGGCGCGGCGATTCGTGGCTTCGAGGTCGGCGATGCGGCGCTGGCTCTCGGCCAGCTCGGTACGCAAAGCCTCGTCATTCGGATTGGCAGCGGTCGTGTCCGCCGCCGCTGCAGCGGCGGCCGCAGCCTGCTCTTGGGTGGTCTTCACACGAGTCTCCTTGGGTTGCGAGGCCGGCTCGGCGAACGATGCGCTCGGCGCCGTCATGTCCTTCTGCTGCTCGCGGCCCGCTGACTGCAGCAGATAATCGATGGCGTCGCCCGGCAGCGCCTTGTCGGCATCTTCCTGGCCGAAGCGCGCCAGGATCCAATCGCGGAGCCCGCGAAGCATTCCGCCGATCGAGCCGGTGTCCCAACCGTCCGCCAGCTCGACGACGCCAGCCTCGATCTCCGAGAGCGAAACTTGCTTCAGCCCCTTCACAGCGGGCGGCTGAGCGCCGAGGAACCCGACATGGCGCAAGTACCAGCTGCCGGGCTTCGGATTGTTGGGAGAGGTCGGTTCGTAGAACGACGCCGAGACCTTCTTGAAATGCCCCTTGCGCACCAGCTCGGCGAACGCGGGGTCGACCTGGTCGGGGTTGGCCGCCAGGCGGCCGCCCTCAATCTTGAGGCCCTTGACCCAGCCATAGGCCGGGCCGTCATGCACGGGATGGCCGACGACGATCGGGGCTTCATGCAGCGCGGGGTCGTAGGCCGACGCCGCGGCAGCCAGATCGGCATCGGCGAAAGTCACCTTCTGGCCGCTCATCGCGACAAAGGTGCCGGGCTTCAGGATCTCGATCGAGTTCAATGTCGTCGCCGTTCCTGGGGTGAAATCCGCAGCCGCGTTTGCGTCTGGCGGGGATTTCGGCGACCGTAGAGGCGAGGGTCGGGGCATTGAGCCCGGACAATTGTCCGGGGTCCGCCTAGGCGAGGATGGAAGGGTTTGCTAGGCGCGGCCCTTCGGCAAGGGCTGCGGGGCGGTCGAGGCCGCCTTCGCTCCGCGCTCGGCGGGATCGCCGCCTGGGCCGATCTTCACGATCTCGACCACGATGCCGCGGGCGCGCAGCGCCTCGGCGAGGAGCTGCGTCGCCTGGCGGCCGACGGCGTCGCGGCCTTCGGTCAGCCGGATTTCCGCCGGCGCGCCTTGCTCGGCCGCCAGCCGGTCGATCTCCTGGAGGGTCTGCTCAGAACGGCGCCGTGCGAGCAGCCGCTCCGCATCGGCCAGGATGGGATCGGTGATCGCGCGCGTCCCATCGACCAGCCGGCGCATATGGCGCGAGGCCATGCCGAGGTCCTCGGCCAGCGCCGTCTGCCATCGCTCGCCATGGAGCGCGGCGCCAATCTCCGCGAGCCTCTGGCGTCGCCGCGCGGCTTCGTCGTCGCGCATGTCAATCCTCGCCTTTTCGAGACCCGCCGAGCCAGAGGACCATCCACCCCAGAGCATTCGTCTGTGGCTGGCCCGGATAGGCACCTATAGAGAGACCTAAGCGATAGGGATCGCCATGACGGAGGAATCCGGTTCGCCTCCTTGCGCCTTTTTCCGCGAGATCGGGCGGCGACGCGGGTGGGAATTCCTCGCCGCCGGCGACGTCGTAATCCTTCACGTCGATGCCGCGCTGGGTCAGCCATTCGACAAGGGCGGCGCGCTGTCGCAGGTGGGCTTCATAGCTCTCGACTGGGTGATGGCGCAGGAACGCCGCCTCGCTGGCATAGCGGGTGATGACGATGTCGCGCGGCGGCGTGCCGAATTCCGCGATAAAGGATTCAACCCGTCGCTTGGCCTTCTGGAACGCGTCCATGACTCCTCCGCCGGTCCTCGCCGCTGCCGCCCCTACCTGGCGCGGCAGAAGCGAGGGTCGTCAGCCGATCACATCGAGGCTGATGGCGCCGCCGTTGACACAGTAGCTCTCGCGCTGGGCCGGTGTCGGGAACTCGCTTTCGAAACCGGCGATCTCCGCCAGGCTCCAGAGCCGCTCGGCAGTCGAGGCGACATTGGCCTCGCGGTCGGCATTGACCTGGGTATAGAGCGCAGCCACTGCCTCGTTGCTGTCGTACCCATGGGCCTCCAGGTTGGCGACGGCGACATCGAGCGCGCGTTCGGCGGCGGCCTCGCGATCGGCAAAGCTGCGGCAGTCGAAATGGAATTTGAGATTGGTGATCATGATAACCGGGCCTCCTATGCCCTGGTTGCGGCGGACCCAACGCCCTGCCTGTGGTCCTAATATATAGGGCCACCCGGGGCGGCCGTCAAGACCGCCCGGCCGCAAAGTCTCAAACCGGCGGGTCTCCACTGCCCGGCAATAGGGGTTTGCCGGCCTTTTAAACGGGGTTTTAAACGGGGTGAGGCTCTCCCGGCTAGGACGGGGGCACCCCAGGCCCCTGGAAGGCCCTTGGCGGGCGTTTTCCGGGAGGTTGACCGGCGGCCCTGGCCGGGCCAGATTCGAGGGGTCATCCCGCGCCGACGGCTAGAGCCTGCTTCTAGGACGCGAGGACAACGCCCGGTGGCCTAGCGCCGGGCGGTTCCTTTTGGGGCCTCAGGCCTCCGGTCGCCGGTAGGCGAGCTGGCCGCCCCGCTGCTTCTCCAGGTATCGCAGCTGATCGGGCGTGAAGGCGGTCACCGTCGACCAGCCGGGCTTGCTGATCGTGAAGAGGCCGAACACCGGCTGCGTCTGCCCCTCGATCTGCCAGCGCGCCATGTAGCGCCGCAGCAGCGTGAAGCGGCCCTTCGGATATTCCTCCCACTGGAGCCAGATCTCGTCGGGCCGCTTGATCGTGTCGGCAATCAGCAACAGCGACCGCTCGCGACCGCGCTTCGTGATCTTCAGCACGCCGTTGCGGTCCTGGAACATCTCCTCGCCGATGACGACCGGCTCATCGAGCGCATCGCGGAACACGATGGCCTTGCCGCGCGCCGCGCCGAACTCGGCGAGGAAGCGATCGAGATATTCCTCGGGTGTCAGGCCGGCAGGCAGAAGGCGGCTCGCCGGCGCCTCGCGCGGATCCGGCATGGCCACAGCGGCCGGCGGTCCGATGAACGGCGCCGGCAATGTGCCGCTCTCCGGCGGCGGCACCAGGCCGCGCAGATGCGCCTTGCCGACATTGTACCCGAACCCGGGGTCGATGCCGCGCGGCACCTCGGTGATCTCTCCGGTGCGCGGGTTGCGCCAGGCCTGCATCGGCGAGGGCGGCGCCGACGGACTGACCTTGAAGCCATAGCGCTTCAGGTCTGCGTCGCTCAGCTGCTGCACGCTGCAGCGGCAGCGCCAGCCGTTCGGCGGATAGTGCGTATTCCACCAGGCGTCCGCGACCGGCAGCACCGTGCCGTGCCAGGCGCGGTGCAGGGGCCGCGTGCGATCGTCCTTCACCGCCGTATAGCGCAGATAGGGCCTGCGCCCCTTCAGCCGGTCGATGCGCTCCCATCGGCCGGCCGCGTAGCTGGTGCGCATGTTCACGTCGAAGATGATCTTGAGCCGCCGCGGACTGCCGAGCTGCACCCGCTTGCTCTCGCCGGTGAGCGGATCCGTCATCGTCTGCTGTCCCCACCAGCCTTTCGACTGCAACAGCGGCGTCAGGTCTTTGCGGAACTGGTCGAGCGTGGTGCCGTTGCGGATCGCGTTGTCGACGGCGCCGCGGATGTCTTCGAGGATGTCATAGCGCATCGCCTTCGCGACGGTGAAGGCGCGGGCATGCTCCTCCTGCCAAACGTCCTGCCAGGCGAAGCCGAGCCTGTAGCCCTTCTTCTCGAAGAAATTCACCGCCTCCTGGGGCGGCAATGGCTTCAGCTCGACGGCCATTCGGCGATCCCGATCCCCATGGCGTCGAGTTCGATTTCCTTGGCGATGAGCAGCTCGTCGCCGGGACCGACACGCGAGGTGAATATCTTGAGGTCGCCGCGCTCGTTATGGCCGGCGATGACGAGATCCGCCCAATCGACCTTGGCCGCGGCCGCCAGCGCCTGTTCCGGCGACCAGCTGGACGAGGCCGGCAGCTCGACAATGCGCGAGGCAGGCTCGCCCGCTGCTTCCTTCTCATCCGCCATGTCACTGCCCGGGCGCTGTTTGATCGTCGATCGGCGCGCCCGTCTCGCCGGCCAGCCGCGACGCGAAAACCGACTGCGCCAGCAACCTCTCCAGATCGGCGTCCGTCATCTCGGCCAGCACGGTGAGCAGCATATCCCTGGCTTCCTCGAGCGAGGTCGCCTGATCGAGGCGCTTGCGGATGGGATCGATCAGGGGCGTCAGGATCTTCTCCCAACCATCGATGCTGCCGATCAGCTCGTCGATGCTGTCTCTGTTCGCCGCGGAGGCCTCAGCGAGCGCCGTGGCCGTGCCGTCTGGAGCCGGAGCCGCGGGGCGGCCGTTGAACGGCGAAGGCACCGCCGGTTTCTCCGACCACTCGCCGCCATAGGTGTCCTGGATGTATTTGAGCGTGGGCTTGAAGCCCATATCGTAGATTGTCTTGTCGCGGTCCGAGAGAGCCACCAGATCGGGCGCGTCGTCGATCCGCCGGTAGACGCGAGGCTGCTGAGCGCCGGGGAAGTTCCATTCGGTCAGCCAGCGGGCCGGACCGATGTTGAAGGACTCGCAGACCAGGTCCGCATCGGCCTTCACCAGGTCCTGGCGGACGTCCATGTGGACCTTCGCCTGAGATTGCGAGGATCCGTCGTCGGTCGTCATCGTTTGCCCGACCACCACCTTGGAGATCGCGGCATTCATTTTGTCGTGAAGGGTCACATAGTCGGGGGTTGCCGATCGCGCGGCTTCGAGCAGCTCGATCTTCATGCCCTCCGGCACGATGATCGCGGAATCGGTCGTGATGGCAACAAGAGCTTCGAGCAGCTTGCGTTTCTCGTCGGGCGTCGCACCCGGGCCGTACTCGCCCTTCGGCGTCGGCATCGCCAGCTTGTCGAGGAAGATCAGCCAGAACTTCAGGCCGTTGCGCTTGAACAGCACCGGCCAGTAGAGCCAGTGCGCCAACCCGAGGCCATAAGGATCGTCGTCGTTGTCGCCGCCCGTGGCGAAGGTCCAGAACTTCCGCTCCGGCAGGATCTCGCCCTGCGGCTGGGACATGGTCAGCAGGCGCAGCTTCCCCTCGTTGTCGAAACGGAAGCGGCGCTGGCGGCGAACCTTCACGGCATCGAGAACGATGTTCGCTCCATCGCGCGCCCAGAGGCATTCGCCGACCGCGTAGCCGTAGAAAACGCCGAAGAGCATCTTGCTGGTGACCATGTCCCAGCGGATGCGCTTGAGCTGCTCGGACAGGAACTCGGCCGCGGCCTTGTCTTGCGCGGAGGTGCCGCCGGGCAGCACTTCCCACTCCTTCGATACGACGGCGTGCCGTCGTTGCTCCAATGTCGCCTTGACCTGGTCGTCGGACAGAACCTGCTCATAGAGCTGGTAGTCGTAGCCCTTGGCCTGCAGCAGGCGGTCTGTCGGTTGGATCGGTCCCGGCGTGACGAAGCCGCGCGTGATGTCGCGCCCGCCGCCTGACGTCGCGATCTCTCCGATGAAGGGCTTGGTGTTTGCGTCAGTCGCCATCAGATGAAGCCTCCCATATCGGTCTGGCCACGCACCGTGCCGAAGCCGTGATCTTCGTCGATGTTGTCGCCACCAGGCCCGTCAATGCCTCCGCCCGGCATTCTGATGGAGCTGGCGCGCGGACCAGCCGCGGTGAATTCCAGCGGGACGACCTCCACGATCGTGGCCGCGTGGAAATTCATCAGCGCAACGGCGGAGTCGCCATGACGGCGCCCGCCGTCGGTGCCAACCTCTCGAACGTCTCGTGGCATCTTGATCACGCCGCTCATCTCTCGGAGCTGCCGCAGGTCATCGCGCACATCGAGGTCGGCGGGGATCACGATGGTTCTGCCTTCGAAGGCCGCGCGGAACTTCGGGCCGAACTCGCGCAGCCAGGCATCGTTGGGCATCAGCTCGATGATGCGATCGGCGCCGAACTTCTGCCGCGCCTCCTGAGCCAGCGCCATACCATTGCCGTTGGCGTCAAGAACGCCCCTGTTGAAGCGGCGCAGCTGCCCGATGATCCAGAATAGGGCTTGGCGCTGCTGGTCGTAGGGGCAGGACCGCAGCTCCACGATCAGCGGAACGCGCCGGACGAGTTTCTGGTCGGTGTAACCGACGACGATGGAGGTGCGGTCCTGTCGCATGGCGAAGTCCTCGCCGATCGCGGCGGCGAGGCTTGGCATGGTGATCAGGATCGGCAGGACCTCCCGGACCAGCCAGGTCCTCATCTCGTCGCGGCGCAGAGCCTTGGGCCAATCGACGAAGTTGGCGGCGGGCGGCGCCCAGCGCTTGACCGAATAGTCGGCCGAGCTGCAGGCTTCGATCCAGGCCAGCGGCAGTGCCACGCCATCGCCCTCGCGCGGGATGGCGTCCAGCTCCTCGCGCATTGCTTCGGTGCGGGTGCCGTAGGCCTTGCGGATCCGCCCATACCATTCGGCCTTCAGAGCCGGCGTCGGGGTCCAGCCTTTCATGAGGCAGACGCGCTCATAGAGGCCGTTGTCGACGGCATCGTCGAAGGTGATGCGGTGGATCTTGTAGTCGTATTTGCCGGCGCGCGTTTCCTTGATCAGTTCGGCGAACGGATTGGTCGCGCCGTTATGCGTCGAGATGATGCGGATCACGCCGCCCCAGATCAGGAGCGCGTTGCAGGCGTCGATGACGGCACGGACATTCGGGTGGAAGGCGGCCTCGTCGATGATGACCCGGCCCTGCAGGCCGCGGATGTTGGCGGGCCGGCTCGACAGGGCGGCGATCTGGAAACCCGAGGCGAAGCGGATCCGGTAGGCGCTGATTTGCTTGCTGGTGCCATCGTCCTGAGTGTCGTCGAAGACGAACTCTTCGACCTCCAGCAGCTCCTTCGCCACGGTCTTCGCGAAATGCGCGCAGACCCGGACGAACTCCAGGCCCTTGTCCTTCGTGTCGCCGATATACCAGGTGTTGTCGCCGCCGGCGCTGCGCGCGGCCATGGCATGGAGCGTGGAATCCAGCGCCTCGGCGAAGGTGATGCCGGTTCGCCGGCCCTTCTCGGCGAGCTTGAGCGGGGACTGGTCTTCGGCCCAGTCGCGCTGATGCTTCATGAGGATGCCGGCGGCCAGCGGATCGAGGTCCGCCGGCGGAAGCGCGCCGGTGGAGATCAGATCGACCGGCGATCGCGGCGGCTCGACCTGGGCGTTCATCCGGGGACCCCCAGGAACTCCTTGCGCAGCTGGGCGATGCGCTCGGCCGAGAGGCCCTTCTCGCCGGCCTTCACCGCCTCGGCCTCGACCTCGTCGAGTTTCTTCGCGAAGTCCTTGCGGATCCGCGCCTCGCGATCGACGTCGAGCTTGCCGGCCTGGGCCAGCTTCTGGATGGCGCCAGCGGCGAAGTTTGCTTCCTGTGCGTCGAGTGTGGCGATGCCGCCTTCTTCGTTGACCATGAGCTTCATGATCAGGGCTTGCATGAGCTCGATGTTGAGTCGGCCGGTCTTATTCTCCGGCCCGTCGCCCAGCGCTTTGATGATCGATTCGGCGGCGTCGCGGGAGTGCTTCAGCATCTCCCGGATGGAGTCGATCTGCTTGACCTTGCGCCCCAGCGCCGAGCGGGAGACATCGACATCCAGCTCCCGGAGCTTCGTCAGGATCTCGTCGATAGTATGGCCCTTGTCGCGCAGCTCGCCGATCAGCCCGCGCAGCTTGGGGTCCAGCTTGTCGATGGTGGATGGCCGTGCCATGTGCCGGCGCCTCAGTTCGGGCCGGGCCGCTTGACCCCCGGCACGATCTCATTGCCCAGCGCCACATCGCGGCCGCGATCGGTGATGGTCGCGACCATGAGCGACCCCATCGTCTCGACGGTGATGTAGCCCTGGCCCTGCAGCCAGGTCAGCTCGGACTTGACCTGGTCGCGTGTCGTCACATGGCCCATGGCATGGAGCGCCTGGTGCAGGACGCTGTCGTTGCCCCGGTAGCCGGGCGCCTGTTCCAGGACGCGCAGGATGGTGATCCGCCAGTGCTCGCGCAGGTGATCGATGTAGCTGGTCATTTGGTCTTCCGCAGGAACTCGTCCATCCGGTTGAACTGGTCGCGCATCAGCTCGTGAAGCCCTTCGAGACCTTCGAGCCGCTGGTTCGTCACTTTCAATTCGCCAGACAGGTCGGACATGGCCAGCTCGACGCGCCCGATCGCCTCGTTCGTAGGCAACCGCCCGAGATGATCCTCGATGCGCTGGAACCGTGATTCGCCCGTGGTGAGCCTCTGCCTGTGATCGTCGATCCGCTTCTCGATCGCGGCCGCGCGGGCCGCAGCTTCATCCGCCACGGCCTTGATCTCTTTCTTGCTGACGCGCCGGCGTTGATCGAACCAGGAATGCACCACGACCCCCAGCGTCGCGAGCGCCTGCAGCGCCATCAGCCAGAAGATCGCCGCGTTCCAGTCGATGCCCTGCATGCTGGTCTACTTCGCGTCGGGGGCGCATTCGGCCGCGGTGAGGCCATCGGCCTTGCACCAGGCCTTGATGAACCGCGTCCACCATTCTCCCAGCACGGGCTTCTCGGCGACGGTCGCAGCCTCGGCCTCGACCTGCTCGGGGCTCATGCGGGGGAAGCCCGGATCCTCCGGCGCGATGACGAGGCTGGGCGTGCAGGCGCCCAGCGCCAGAACGGCGCAGACGCTAACCGCCAGGAGTGTCGCGGCGAGACAGCTTGCGCGCGATGTCCGTGGCCTGGTCGGTCGAGACAGATTTCGCATCGATCTTTGCCCCTTGCTGAAGCCGTTCATTCTGCTGCGTGACGAGGTCGGTCTGCACTTCGCGCTTGCCCGACGCCTCGCCCTTGCGCATCAGCCAGATCGCCGCCCCCACCAGAATCGCGATGAAGGCGACGAGCAGGCCGAGCGCGATGAGGCCCTGCGTCACGGACCCTTGGCCGGCCCAGCTTGGGGCGGCGTCAAGGTCCAACCGGATTTTTCGAGAACGCCGCGGCAAGTCTTCTCGACGGCAGCCACCGTCCAGTCATCCCAGGTCGCCTCGGAGTGAGCCGCGTAGGCCTTGAACAGCGCCCAGCCCGATCCGATCAGACTGGGCACCTGTGCGGCGATCGCGATCAGGACGGTGGTCAGGATGCTGGTCCCAGCCACTGCAACGGTCGCGGTTGCGATGTCGGCAGCATAAGCCGCAGCGGATAGCAGGCAGAGAGTCACGAGCGCGAAGACGCAGGCGAAGACCGGCGCCAGGCGCGGGCGCAGGATCACGCGCGCGAGCGCGCGGAAGCCAGAGACCTGGGCCGTCAGGCCCAGGATGAAGAACAGCACGACGAGTCGGAGCGGCGCCACGAAGGCGTCATAGATGAAGCTGCGGAGACGGAACATCGTTACCTCGTTTGACCGACGATGGAATTGGCCAACAGGAAATGCTGCACGTTCCGCGCCGGGTCGGCCTTGCCGAGCGCGGTGTTGTAGTGGCGCTTGTGGTACTGCGCCATGGCCTCGGCGTCGTGCGCGGCCGGGATCGGCTCGGCGACGCGAAGGTAGTGGAAGCGCGTCATCGCGGCGGCGTAGCGCAGGTTCCACATCAGCATATCGGAGCCGCGATTCTCGCCGATGCCGCAGGCCTTATAGACGAGGTCGATGCGCGCGACGCTGGGGTTCAGATAGCGGTCCCAGATGTCGTCATGGGTGGCGGGCTCCATCTGGAAGAGGCCGCGCGCCGGCCCGTCGCGACCATCCTTCCCGATCTGGCGCAGGCTCGTCAGCTGGTTGCTTTCCGCAAGCCCCGTGCCCAGCAGCAGCACCTCGGCCGAAGCCCCGCCCAGCTGCATGGCGTCGAGGGCCGGACGGATCACAAACCGCAGGAATTGACGGGGGTCGAGCATGGCCGCGATAGTCGTCGCGGGCCTGCCGCTATGGCGCCAAGACATTTGTCTGGTTCGACCGCGCCTCAGGCGCCGTTCAATCGTCCTTCGAAACCCGATCGAACAGCGGAAGATCATCGTCGACGCGGCCGCGGTGCCGGCTGACAGTGCGCTGGTGAACGCCGACCGCGCGCGCCGTCTTGGTGTTGGAGCGGCCTTCCCGCAGGTTCTGCCGGATCGCCCGCCAGACCCGCTTGCGATTGCCGAACGGACCGAGCGGGATTTCCAGATGGCCCGAGTTGAATTCCTTGATCATCTTCGCCACGGCCTCGGCGCCGATCGCGCGCACCAGGACGCAGTCTTCGGCCGCTTCCTTCGGGATATAGACCGGGATCCCGCCGAACTGGTCGCCGAGCTGCAGCGCGACGCCGAGCCCGCAGGCCTCGGCGATCCGACGCAGGATCGGGGGAAGCTCGGAGAGATCCTCAGCCATCAGCCTTGCTCGCTCACGGCGTGTCTCCGCCGTAATGGTTGGGCCGAATTGCCGTCGCCGGCCCCGGTGTGAGCGCCACGACCGGCCGCGCGGCGGCCTGGCGCGCGAACGCGGCTCGGCGTCGGCAGAAGCAGCCGACGTTGAGATCGGTCGTGCCGGCGGTGAGATTGAAGGAGCAGCTGTCGGGCGGGCAAAAGCACTGCCGATCATCCATGGGCTGCCTCCTTGCGACCGCTCGCCAGATCCAGCGGCGTCGTCCGGTCGAGATGCTCCCGCGTGTGTCGCGGGCAATAGTGGCGATCGGGACCGACTTCGAACGCATGCGTGGCGCAGATCGGTTCGTCGCATGTCTTGCCGTTGCCGACGGGCCAGTCGCAGAGGAAGGCGCTCATCCGCTGGCAGGCCGTCTTGTCGTCCAGCTCGAAGGGCGCGAGGCAGGGCTTGGGCTTGTTCTTCTCGCCCCGGCGATCGAACTTGATGTGCATGACGCCCTTGCCGTCATCCGTGCGGTACCACGCCATCACCGCACCCTCAGATCCGCCAGCTCCGGCGCGGCCATGTCGATCGCGTCGAGGATCGCCGCATAGCCCGAGACGGTCATGGCGGCGTCGACCTTCTGCTCGATCGTCAGCCGCCCGTCGTCGAGGCGCAGCGCGACGGCCGCATCCGAGCGCCGCGCCGACACCACCGCGAACAGCGTGCCCAGCTGGGACGCCGTCAGCTTGACGGGGTAGGTCTTCCGTCTCGCCATCAGCCCGGCCCCTGGCCGCGCGCGATCGCGGCCTGCTTGACCGCTATGCGCCGGTCCCGAACCTGCTCGGGCTCCTCCAGTCGGTCGCGGACCTCGCGCACTGCCATGTCCCAGCCGGCGACCATGCCGGCGTTGTAGCCTTCCACTCTCTGAGCGAGGGCGGCCTTGTTCATCTCCAGGATCAATTCCGGCATGGCGGCCAGCGCGAGGGGAACCCCAGTCGTCGTTCCAGCGTGCTTGGTGATGATGCCGGTGATACGGCTGATCTGCAGCTCGCCCTCGTTCATTTTGGCTCTCCCGATCGGCGGCTGATCCATTCGGCCTGATAGTCCTCCAGCGCCGTCATGAAGCGCGCCATGCGCTCGCGGGTCGGGCAGACGATGAAGCTGGCGAGCAGCTGGATGAAATGCCCGGTGCGCTCCACCTCGGCCAGCGCGCCCGCCGCGGTCTTTCCGGCCATCCGGCTGGGCAGACTCAGCTTCAACGGATCCTTCG
>NZ_JBOHKS010000033.1:0-13530 GCF_050729195.1 Hypericibacter sp. | reverse complement strand
TGCGGGAGGGGGTAGGGGGAGGGGTGACGCGGCGTGATGCGCAACCCGATTTGAAGGTCGCCCCATGACCGCCGGCCATTGGAGCATCGCATTCTCGCCCCTGCTGCCCTGGCCGCTGATCGCGGGCGCTGCGGTCGTGGCCGCGCTGCTGATCACGATTTGCCTGTGGCGGCGCGCGCGCGGAACCTCCTGGCGCGTCCTGGCGCTGCTCGTGCTCCTGGGCGCGCTGGTCAATCCCTCGGCGGTCAAGGAAGAGCGCCGCATGATCGACGATGTCGCGGTGCTGGCGATCGACGAATCCTCGAGCGAGCAGATCGCGCCCAGACCTGAGCAGATCGCGGCGGCGGCACCGGAGATCGAGAAGCGCCTGCGCGCGATCCCCGGCCTCGAGCTGCGCGTGGTGCGGGTCAAGCCCGCCCGCAGCGAGGCCGACAACGGCACCGAGCTGATGACCGCCGTCAAGAACGCCGTCGCCGACCTGCCGCCCTCGCGGCTCGCCGGCGTCGTGTTGCTCTCAGACGGCGAGATCCACGACCTGCCCGAGGATCCCAAGACGCTCGGCATCGACGCGCCGATGCATCTGCTGCTGACCGGCCGCGAGAACGAGGGCGATCGCCGCCTGACGGTGCCGAAGCTGCCGAGCTACGGCATCGTCGGCCAGAAGGTCGAGTTTACCATCCGCGTCGACGATCTGCCGCAAGGGCCGCCCGCGGGCCGCGTGCGCGTCGATATCACGCGCGACGGCGAGGTGCTCCAGCCGGTCTTCGTGCCCACCGGCCAGGACACCAATATCTCGCTCGATCTGCAGCATGCGGGCGAAACGCTGTTCGAGATCAAGGCCGAGGCCGGCCCCGAGGAACTGACGCTCGCCAACAACAACGCCTTCATCACCGTCAATGGCGTGCGCGACCGGCTTCGGGTCCTGCTGGTCTCGGGCGAGCCGCATCCCGGCGAGCGCACCTGGCGCAACCTGCTCAAATCCGATCCCGGCGTCGATCTGGTGCATTTCACCATTCTGCGGCCGCCGGAGAAGCAGGACGGCACGCCGATCAACGAGCTGTCGCTGATCGCCTTCCCGATCCGCGAACTGTTCGAGGTCAAGCTCGACGAGTTCGATCTCGTCATCTTCGACCGCTATCAGCGCCGCGGCGTGCTGCCCCGCGCCTATCTCGAGAACATCGCGCATTTCGTCGAGAATGGCGGCGCATTGCTGGACGCGGCCGGCAGCTCCTATGCCGGCGCCTACAGCCTCTATGATTCGCCGCTCGGCCGCATCTTTCCGGCCGCCCCCACGGGCGAGGTGCTGGAGCAGGGCTTCAAGCCGGTCATCAGCGAAATCGGCCGGCGCCATCCGGTCACGGCGGGCCTGCCCGGCGGCGACAGCAATCCGCCGACCTGGGGCCGCTGGTTCCGCCAGGTCGCGGCGACGACGCAGCAGGGCTCGGCCGTCATGACCGGCATCCAGGGCGATCCGCTGCTGGTGCTGGCGCGCGTCGGCAAGGGCCGCGTGGCGCAGCTGCTTTCCGACGAGATCTGGCTCTGGTCGCGCGGGTTCGAGGGCGGCGGGCCCCAGGCCGAGTTGCTGCGCCGCGTGGCGCATTGGTTGATGAAGGAGCCCGAGCTCGAGGAGGAAGACCTCAAGGCCTCGATCATCGACGGCCATCTGACAGTGACGCGCCGCAGCCTTTCGGCACAACCCAAGTCCGTGACGGTCACCGCGCCCTCGGGCGCGACCTTCGATGTCCCCATCGACGACAAGGGCGACGGGCGGGCGATCGGGCAGTTGAATGTCGAGGAGAACGGGCTCTATCGCATCACCGACGGCACGCGCCAGGCCTTCGCCGCCATGGGCGCGCTCAATTCGAAGGAGATGTCGGACCTCCGCGCCACGCCGGACCTGCTGAAGCCGGTGAGCGAGCTGACCGGGGGGGGCGTGTTCCGCCTCGATGCGGGCGGCGGCAATGTCCCACAGGTCCGCAGCGTCGAGCCCGACCGCACGGCCGCCGGCAGCGGCTGGCTCGGCCTGCGCCGCAATGGCGATTTCATCGTCACCGGCGGCACCGAGCTGCCGCTGCTCCCGGTCTGGCTGCTGTTGCTGCTGGGAATCGGCACCACCCTCGCCGCCTGGCGGCGCGAGGGACAGTAGTTTCTTTGTCTGCAGCTGCTGAACTGTCGAACCGGCAGGTCCCGTCATGATCGAGATCGTCGATTATCGATCGGTTTGGCCTGTGGAGTTTGCCGCGCTCGGTGCGGAATTACGCAGCCGGACGCGAGAGGCTGCGCTCGCGATCCACCATATCGGCTCGACTGCCGTGCCGGGCTTGGCCGCGAAGGATGTCATCGACATCCAGATGACAGTTGCCGATCTGGACTCGCTGCCGTCGGCAGCGATCGAGGCGGCCGGGTTCAAGCGTCATCAGGTCCGGACGGATCATCTGCCACCCGGCATGACATTGCCGCCCGAGCAGTTGGAGAAGCGCCTCTTCACCGGCATCGGGCGCGCCGCCAATCTCCACATCCGGGTGCGTGGACGGTTCAATCAGCGCTATCCGCTGATCTGCCGCGACTATCTGCGCACTCATCCGGCCGCGGCGTCGGCCTATGCCGAGATCAAGCGCCAGCTGGCCCGCCGCTTTCCCACGGATGTCGAGGCTTATTACGACATCAAGGACCCCGTCTTCGATCTCATCATGGCCGGTGCCCAGGAATGGGTCGCACAAACCTCCTGGCAGGAACCGGCGGGCGACGCTTAGAACTCGTCGCTCCGCGGTTGCATCCCCGCATCCCATTGGATCTGTTGAGCGGCTTCGCGGCGTGGAGAGCGCTGCGGCTTCGACCTCCCTATTTCGGCGCTTCGTTCTATAGTGGGCGTTCCGATGACCCAGGGGTGGGGAGGTCGCGAATGCTCGATTCAATCTCGAAGCTGGTGCAGGTGCTCAGCGTCGTGGTCGGCGTCGTCATCAGCATCTGGAGCCTGACCACGGCCCAGAAGAGCGAGGCCGAGGCCCGCGTCAAGGAAGCCGAAACCCGCAAGCTGGAACTGGCCAAGCCGTTCCTCGAGCTGCGCCAGAAATTCTATCTGGAGGCGGTCCATGCGGCGGCCGTGCTGGCCAATCCCGAAGTCGAGACGGAAGAGGATGTCGACAAGGCCCGGAAACGGTTCCGGGAGCTCTATGTGGCCGAACTCAGCATGGTCGAATGCCCGAATGTCGAAGCCTCGATGGTGCATCTGGCGCAAACCATCGACAAGGATCTGACCAAGCTCACGCCGGCCCAGAGCGCCGCGCTCGACCTTGCCCACGCGCTGCGCGACACCTTCGTCATGTCCTGGGAAGTGGCAGGCACCTGCCCGCCCTAGGATCGATCGAGGCAAAGGCGCGTGTGATCACCTATGTTGTAGCGACCGCATGACGAAGGGGAGGCGATCTATGGGCAGGGCATGGCTGTTCAGAGCATTGTTTCTCACCGCGATGATCGGCGGCGGTCCCGCTTTCGCCGATGATGCGCTGTCATACGCGATTCGAAAGGGAATCGAGGGGACCTGGATTTTGGAAGAGTGGAACCTCGAAGGCGCTGTGGTTCGGCCCCCGGAGGCGACGGGGCGTCTTTCTCTCCATGACGACGCGATCGTTATCATGGGCAGTCGGACACGGTTTGGCCAAACCAAATCCTTCTTCGCCTATGGGAGCTATGTGGTTGGCGAGTCGAGCTGGTCGTATGGCTATGGGGCATATAACTTCCTGCAGGAAACGCCGTCGAAGATATCGATCTCCAAAGAGCTGCCCTGGCAAGGGCTCCGACGATTCCAGGCGAGAACAGAAGGCGATAAGCTCATTCTCGATTATGACGGCGGCAAGGCGCAGATCGTCATCTCCGGGAACGATTTCATATACAACGAGAACGGCACGCTGGTGAGGCGGTGGAAGCGAATTGCGCCTTAGCCGAGCGGCCTGACACTTGATCGCTCAAGGCTTATCCCCTCAGTTTCTCAGCAGCGCGAAGTTGCCGGTGCTTCTCACCCCGTCGCGTCCCACTCCACCGGCGGCGTAAAACGCTCGGCGAGGAAGTCAGCGAAGACGCGGACCTTGGGCGAGAGGTGGCGGCCCGGCGGATAGACCAGATAGAGCGCATGGGCCGGCGGCTGCCAGTCGGGCAGGAGCCGCTTGACGCGGCCCGCGCGCAGAGCGGCCGCGACCGAGAAGATCGGCGAGTTGG
Source organism: Hypericibacter sp. (assembly GCF_050729195.1). Taxonomy (NCBI): domain Bacteria; kingdom Pseudomonadati; phylum Pseudomonadota; class Alphaproteobacteria; order Rhodospirillales; family Dongiaceae; genus Hypericibacter; species Hypericibacter sp. The sequence continues at coordinate 9,315 of NZ_JBOHKS010000033.1, read as the reverse complement.
CGATGCCGATGCCGGCTTCGGCTGCTGCCAGCATCGCCTGGCCGTTGTTGCAGCGGAACCGGCCGTTGATCGGCACGGTGATCGTGCCGTCCGGTCCCTGGAAGCGCCATTCGCCGGGCGTGGCCGACAGCGTATAGACGATGCAGTCATGCGCATTGAGCTCGCGCGGATGCTTCGGCTCGCCGCGCCGCGCGATATAGGAAGGTGCCGTGCAGAGAATGCGCTCGACCGGCGCCAAGCGGCGCACTACGAGCTGGGAATCCGGCAGGTCGGTGCGGATCCGCACCGCCAGATCGATGCCCTCCTCCACCAGATCGACGAAGCGGTCGTTGAAGGAGAGATCGACCGAGAGCTCCGGATGGCGCGCCATGAATTCCGGCAGCAGCCGCGAGAGATAGGGCACGCCGAAGGAGGCCGGCGCCGTCACCCGCAACAGCCCGCGCGGCGCGGCGGTGAGGCGGCCGACCGCCTGGTCGGCCTCGGCCAGATCGTCGAGGATTCGCACGCAGCGATCGAAATAGGCGCGGCCCGCTTCGGTGAGGTTCATGCGCCGCGTGGTGCGGTCGATGAGCCGCGCCCCCAGATCGGCCTCGAGCCGGGCGATATGCTTGCTGACCCCGGCATTGGAGAGGCCGAGCTCGCGCGCCGCCGCCGAGAAGCTCTGGCGGTCGGCGACTTTGCGAAACACACGCAGGGTTTCGAGCCGGTCCACCCCCTGTTTCCTCTTTCTTTCCGCTGATTATTCACAAATCGGGAAATATCCTTTCACAACCCACACTATTTGTCACGAATTGGGCAGAGATTATGCTTTGGCTCCATGGACGGCGGCCCACCATGAAGGATTCCGACAAGCTTTCCCGCCGCTGGCCCTCTTCACTCTTCTCACCCGCTCGGGTTCGCCTTGCAGGAGCTTCTGCGGCGGCCCCTCGTCCATTTCAGGGAGTCCACACGATGACGAAAGTTCTGGTGCTCTATTACAGCGCCTACGGCCATATCGAGGCGATGGCCGAAGCCGTGGCGGCCGGTGCACGCGAAGTCGGCGGCGCGCAAGTGACGATCAAGCGGGTGCCCGAGCTGGTGCCGGAGGACGTCGCCAGAAAGTCCGGGATGAAGCTCGACCAGAAGGCGCCGATCGCGGCCATCGACGAGATCGCCGACTATGACGCCATCATCTTCGGCGTGCCGACCCGCTTCGGCAATATGGCGGCGCAGATGCGCAACTTCCTCGACCAGGCGGGCGGCCATTGGATGAAGGGCTCGCTGATCGGCAAGGTCGGCAGCGTCTTCGCCTCGACCGCGACCCAGCATGGCGGCCAGGAGACGACGATCCTCTCGACCCATGTCACGCTGATGCATCTCGGCATGATCATCGTCGGCGTGCCCTATAGCTGCCAGGAGCTGATGAACATGAAGGAGATCAGCGGCGGCACGCCCTATGGCGCCACCACGCTCTCCAACACCGACGGCAGCCGCATGCCCAGCGAGAACGAGCTCAAGATCGCCCGCTTCCAGGGCAAGCATGTCGCCGGCATCGCGGCGAAGCTGAAGGGGTGAGGTTGAAGACTATCCCTTCCCCCTGAAAGGGGGAGGGGACAAGAACACGAAAGCTCCCCCGCTTACTCCTGCAGCGCCGGCTCCAGCTCGGTGTGATAGATGTCGAGGACCCGCTTCATCTCCGGGTCGTCGCAGCTCTTCGTCTTCTTGAGCTCGCGGATCTCGGTCTTGGCCTGCTCGATCAACGTCAGCCGCCGTCCGGCGCTGATCTCCTCGCCGATGCTGGCCGAGATCGCCTGCGCCAGATTCTCATGCGCGGTCTGGATCTGCTGCGCGCTGGGATCGCCGATGCCCTTCTGCTCGAGCCCCGCGCCCTGGCACAGCACCGCCGCATAGATCGCGCGGTGATAATCGAGATATTCGGTCTCGACCGCGGTGTCGTCGTCGGCGCGGATCGGGGCGGAACTGAAAAGGGCCATGGCGGCCACCAGGCCGGCCTGCAGGGATAAACGGGACAGTCGCGAGGCAAAAGGCGTCATCGCGTGGGCTCCGGGACATGACGGGTCTGGCGGCGGATCGACAGCATAGGGGCACCCTTCCTGCCGGAACAGGCCGAAAGCCGGTGACGACAGGCCAAGCCCGCGGTCTCGCATCGGGGCGGGCCCCGCCGCTATGCTGGCATTCCGCGTCACCCTTCTCCCGCCGGAGCTCTGCCCCATGAAGCGCAGCACCCGTTTCCGCCTGCTGGTCGAAGCCCCCGAGATCCTGTTGTTACCGGGCGTCCATGACGCCCTCACTTTGAGGCTGGCCGAGCAGGCCGGCTTCCAGGCCGTCACCTGCGGCGGCTATGCCGCCACGGCGAGCCTTCTGGGCGTGCCGGACATGGCCCAGCTCGGCATGAGCGAGATGGCGGAGATGTATGCCCGGCTCTGCGATCAAACCGAGCTGCCGGTCTTTGCCGACGCCGATACCGGCTATGGCGGCACCGCCAATGTGGCGCGCACCGTGCGCGCCTTCGAACGCGCCGGCGTCGCCGGGCTCTTCATCGAAGATCAGCTGGCGCCCAAACGCTGCGGCCATATGAAGGGCAAGCAGGTGGTGCCCGCGGTGGAGATGGTGGCGAAGATCAAGGCGGCGCTCGATGCCCGCCGCGACGGCGACCTCGTCATCATGGCGCGCACCGATGCGCGCGCGGTCGAGGGCCTCGAGGCCGCGGTCGAGCGCGCGCAGATCTATCGCGAGGCCGGCGCCGACGTGCTGTTTGTCGAGGCGCCGCTCACGGTCGAGGAGATGGCCTATATCTGCGCCGAGGTCCCGGGCCCCTGCATGGCCAACAATGTCGAGGGCGGCCTGACGCCGATCCTGCCGTCCGCAGCCCTCGACGAGATCGGCTATGCGATGGTGACCTATCCGGTCGCGGCCAGCTACGCGATCGCCCATGCGGTGGCCGGCCTCTATGCCACGCTCGCGCGCGACGGCACCAGCGACGCCTGGCGCCCGAACATGGTCGATTTCGCCGGCTTCAACGAGCTGATGGGACTCTCGCGGTTGCGCGCCGAGGAGGCCGCCTATGACGAACAGGCGCGCGAGATCGTCGCGGCGTTTTCGGCGGAGAAGGATTGAGAATTTCTGCAGCGGCGACGCTGCACCCCTCCCCCTACCCCCTAATTCAATGTGATCGCTTCGCTCTACTTTCAAGCTTCGAACGAGTTCTACGCTAACCACGCCCCCTCCCCTTGCGGGAGGGGGTAGGGGGAGGGGTGCAGTGCATGAAAGCGCCTCGCTTTAACGCGCGCGCCTACTCCCTACTGAACGGCCCGCGCATGAAGCGGAAATGGGCGAGGAGCATGTCGGTCTTGTCGTCGCTCTGGCCCAGCGGCAGCAGCAGGCGCTCCACGTCGTAGGCGGTGCCATGCTCGCGGTTGAAGAAGATCTCGGTCGCGAGCAGTGGCTCGGCCTCGGCTGCGACCTGGCGATACTGGTCGGTGACGTTGGGATAGGCGCGGAAGAAGGCGAACTCGTCGAAGAAGCGCCCGGTGCGATCCTCGCCCGAGGCGCGCGCGACTCGCGTGCCCACCAGGCGGAAGCGGAAGCGCGCGCCGTCATCGACCACATCGACCAGCATGAGATTGGGCAGCAGCGCCACCAGCTCGGCCGGATCCACGTCCGCGCGTGACGGCATGCGCCGCCGGCCCCGCTTCGCCAGCCAGTAATCCAGCAAGGTCCGCTGATCCTTGGCGCCGAGGCGCTGCCTGAATTCGGCAAGACGCGTTTCGACGTCTCGTTCCAACTGTTCCATCCGCCCCTCGCGGGTGCCCGCGATCGCCTTCGCCGGCTTCCCGCCTAGAGTTCGGGATCAGGAGCGCAACCGAGCAAGGGGCATTTCCGTGGCAGTCGGCCGTTAATGACTGTGCCAGGGATTCCGCGGCTCTTCAGGGCTTGCCGGCATTGACCGCCAGCGGCTTCAATCCACGCAACCTGAGCGCGATCGCGAAGGAGACGGCGACGACGAATCCGAGGAAGATCGCGACCGCGTGCCACTGGCCGAACTCCCACATCAGGCCGGAACCCGATCCCAGCACGCTGGAGCCCATATAGAAGAAGAACAGATAGAAGGCCGAAGCGAGCGCCCGGGCGCTCTGGGCGCGCCTGCCGACCCAGCTGCTCACCACCGCGTGAGCGCCGAAGAAGCCGAAGGTGGCGACGGCGATGCCGAGCATCACGACGATCAGGCTCGAGGCCACGGTCAAGGCGAGGCCCGCCGCCATCATGCAGATCATGATCCAGAGGACATGGCGCCGTCCGAAACGATCGGCGACACGGCCGACGACGGTCGAGCCCACCATGCCGACGAGATAGAGCGAGAAGACGGCGCCGAGCAGGCTGGGCCGCAGGTCGAAGGGCGGTGCTGCCAGGCGATAGCCCAGATAATTATAGAGGCTGACGAAGCAGCCCATCATCATGAAGCCGATCGCAAACATCCAAGGCATGCCGGCATCGGCGAAATGCAGCCTCAAGCCCGAGAGGAAGCCCGACAGGGAGAGCCGCGAGGGCTGGAAGTGGCGCGAGGCCGGCAGGCTGCGCCAGAACTCGAGCGCCGCCAGCAACCCGACCGCGCCCAGCACCAGCATCGCCGTGCGCCAGGAGGTCCAGTCGGCGAGCGCCGCCACCATCAGCCGGCCGCAGAGGCCGCCGAGCCCGTTGCCGGCGATATAGAGGCCCATCGAGCGGCCGAGGGAATGCGGATCGATCTCCTCGGCGAGATAGGCCATGGCGACCGCGGGCAGGCCCGCCAGCACGACGCCCAGCAGCACGCGCAAGACCAGGAGCTGGGTGAAATTCTCGGCGAAGCCGCAGGCGAAGGTGAGGAGGGCCGCCGCGAACAGGGCCGCGTTCATGAGCGGCCTGCGGCCGACCCGGTCGGCAATGAGGCTGGCCGGAATGAGCATCAGCGCCAAGGCACCGGTCGCCGCCGAGACCACGCCGCTCGCGGCCGCCGGCGACAGCGCGAACTCGTCGGAGAACATCGGCATCAGGGGCTGCAGCCCGTAGAGCATGGCGAAGGTGGAGAAGCCGCCGAAGAACATGGCGCGCGCGGTGCTCCAGAAGGCGGGCGTACCATGCGCGATGCGGGCGCCGCCGCTGGCCGGTGAGACCGGCATCACGGCTTCCGCCGGGTCGGACTGCAAAGGCAGGCCCGGGGGCGGCAAGGCGGAACTGAGATCGGACGGCATGGAATGCTCGGTGCTTCCCGGAGCCCTCGTAGGGGCCCCACGATCTCGAATCTGGCGTTCTCCGTTCATTCAGTCCAATATATAATATTGGGCCGATTAATATCTTTCAGGTATCGATGGAACTGCGCCATCTCCGCTATTTCCGGGCCGTCGCCGAAGAGCTCAGCTTCACCCGCGCCGCGCGCCGGCTCCATATCGGCCAGCCGCCCTTGAGCCTGCAGATCAAGGCGCTCGAGACCGAGCTCGGCCTCCAGCTCTTCGAGCGCACGAAGCGAAGGGTGTTGCTGACCCCGGCGGGCGAACGCTTCCTCATCAGCACGCGCCAGATCCTGGCGGAAGCGGAGCGCGCGGTCGAGGACGCGCATCGCGCCGCGCGTGGCGAGACCGGCGAGCTGCGGATCGGCTTCACCTCGTCACTGCCTTTCACCACCTTCCTGCCGGACGTCATCCGCGCCTATCACGACAGCTTCCCCAAGGTGACGCTGACGCTGGTCGAGATGTTCACGGCCGGCCAGATCGAGGCGGTCATGGCGGGCCGGCTTGAGATCGGCTTCCTGCGTCATACCGGGCAGGGCGCGCCGCCGGAGCTCCATCTGCGTCCGATCCGCCGCGACCCCCTGCGGCTCGCGGTCCATGCGCGCCACCGTCTGGCGAAGGCACGCTCCGTTTCCTTCGCCCAGTTGCGCGACGAGAACTTCATCACCTACCCCGCCAGTGCCGGCACCGGCATGAGCCTGCCCCTGCGCCAACTGGCGCTGGCGGCCGGCTTCGAACCCAAGGTGGTGCAGGAAGCCCGCGAGGCGACGACCCAGATCGGGCTGGTGGCCGCGGGGCTCGGCGTCGCGGTCATCCCCTCGCCGCTCGAATGTATCCGCGTGCCCGGCGTGCGCTATCTGGCGCTGCGCGACGCCGGCGCTTTCGTCAGCCTCGCCGTTGCCACCCGGCGCGAGCCGCCCTCGCCGCTGCTCGCCGGATTCCTCGCGACGCTCGACAGCAAGATCGACGCCGCGCGCGACCGCAATGGCTAGAGAATTTCCTTCCCGAACCAGCGATAGGCACCGATATCGGTCGGCCGGAACGGGTCCTCGTCGAGATCGACGCGGGTGAAGGGCTCGAGCGCCACATAGTCGGCGAGGCTCCAGACCGCCATGGCACCGGGATCGGGCCCGAGCCGCCCGATGCGCCGCAGCACGAAATTCAAGGTCGCGGCCGGCTGCTTCTTCGCACGGGCCTGGAAATGGCTCGCGATCTGGTCGTTCGAGATCGCGCTCTTGGCGGCGAAATACTCGATATAGAAGAGTTTGCTTTGATCGGCCGCCGGGCCGGTCAGGACCTCGTCATAGCAGCCCGCCTTCTGCAGATGGATGGCGCGGTGGGTCGCGAGCTCATGGGTGTCGCGGATGCCGGCATCCGAATGGAAATGCGCCTCCCATTCGTCCATGCGCTTCATGCCGTCGCATTTCCAAAAGGCCAGATAGCTCGGCATCGGCCCGATCCGCATGGTGCGGCCGAAGGAGCCGACCAGCTGGTCCTCGGGCGCCGTCCAGGCGGCCTGGTTGCCCAGATAGCGGAAGATCTCGAGCGGCATGAAACGGTCGCGCTCGACATACTCGATATAGATCACGTTTGTTTTCCTCCCCGTCTAACCGTTCGCCCTGGCGCGCGCGGTCGTCGCGCGCAGGATCAATTCGTTCGGCAGGATCGTCTCGCGCGGGCGGTTGCCCGCCTGCCCGTTTATCAGATCCAGCAACAACTCCGCGGCGCTGGCGCCCAGCTGCCAGGATTGCGGCCGCACCGTCGTCAGCTCGATCCAAGGCAGGGCCGAGACGAAGATGTCGTCGAAGCCGATGACCGACATCTCCTGGGGCACGCGCAGGCCGCGCTCCTTGAAGAGGGCCATGGCGCCGAAGGCCATGAAGTCGTTGGCCGAGACGATCGCTGTCGGCAACCGGGGGCGACCCATCAACCCGACGGCGGCCGCATGGCCGGACTCGATCGTGTAGTCGCCATAGGCCACCAGCGCCTCGTCGAACGGAATGCCGGCCTGGCGCAGGGCCTTGAGATAACCCTGATAGCGTTCCTCGGCGGCACTGGAATCGGCGCGACCCTTGATGAAGGCGATACGACGATGGCCGAGCGCCAGGAGATGCTCCATCGCCATCCCCACACCGCCCTCATTGTCCATGCCGACATAATGCGTCTTGGCGCTGACATGGCGGCGATTGAGCATCACGAAGGGCACGCGCTCGGCCTGGAGGCGCAGCACATCGTCGCTGTCCGACGCGGTCGAGGCGAGGATGAGGCCGTCCAGCCGCTTGTCGAGCAGATGGCGCAGATAGGCCGCTTCCTTGTCCTTGCGATAGTCGGTGTTGCAGAGCACGAGATTGTACTCCTTGCCCCAGAGCACATCCTCGATGCCCCGCACCACCGCCGGAAAGAACGGGTTCGACACGTCGGCCAGCAGCAGCCCGACCGACCAGGTCTGCTGCAGGCGCAAGGAGCGCGCGAGGCTGGAGGCGCGATAGCCCAGGCTGGCCGCGGCTTCGACCACCCGGCTGCGCGTTGCGGGCGCGACATAGCCTTTGCCGGTCAAGGCGTTGGACACGGTCGAGGGGGCCACCCCGCTGGCCGCGGCCACCTGCTTGATCGTGATCTTGCTGCGGACGGCGTTTGACATCAGGGTCGATTAGCATACAAAATCGATTTTGTATTGAGTTTTATCGCCGTGCCCAAGGCCGCCTGCGGGAACCGCGGGGGCTCATAGAGGAGCGACCGCTCGAAAATAACGATCACGGGGAGGACACCATGGAGAAGCCGACAATGGAGAGCGCCTTGGGCTGCGGGATGAATCGACGCGGTGCGTTGCGCCTGCTGGGCGCCAGCGGATTGGCACTGGTCACGCTGCCGATCTTGAGCAACGGCGCGTTCGCGGCCGAAGACCTGCTCGTCTATGACTGGTCGGGTTACGAGATTCCCGAGCTGCACGAGGCCTACATCAAGAAATACGGGAAGTCGCCGACCATCACCATCTTCGGCGATGACGAGGAAGCCTATCTCAAGATCAAGAGCGGGTTCAAAACCGACCTGGTGCATCCGACCAGCTATGCGATCGGCCGCTATCGCGACCAGGGCCTGATCAAGCCGATCGATACCACGCGGCTCAGCAACTGGCCCGATGTGATGTCGAAGCTGGCGAGCCGTCCGGGCATGAATACCGACGGCCATCAATGGATCGCGCCCTGCAACTGGGGCTACAACTCGGTCATCTACCGCACCGATCTCTGCCAGCCCAAAGAGGATTCCTGGCTGCTGCTCTGGGACGAACGCTACAAGGGCAGGCTCTCGCTCGCGGTCGAGATGGATGGGAGCGTCATTCCCGCCGCCATGTCGCTCGGCATCAAGGACCCCTTCAACATGACCGATGCCGAGCTGGCGCAGGTGAAGGATCACTTGCGCCAGCAACGCGAGCTCAACCGCTTCTACTGGACGGACCCGGCCGAGATCGAGCAGGCGCTCGCCAGCGGCGAGGTGGTCGCGGCCTATGGCTGGATCGCCTCCTACTCGACCCTGAAGAAGCAGGGCGTGCCGGTGGCCTTCATGACGCCCAAGGAAGGCGTATTGGGCTGGATCGACGGTTTCATCATGATGAAGGACGGGCCGGGCAAGGAGCAGAACGCCTACGACTATATCGACGCCTGGCTTTCGCCCGAGACCGGCAAATACGCGATCGAGCAGTACGGCTATGCCCACTCGAACGCGAAGGCATTCGACCTGGTCTCCAAGGATCGCTTGAAGGAGATCGGCATCGCGTCGAAGGACGACATCCTCTCCCAGGGCGTGTTCCTGCAGGAGCAGAAGGCCGAGACGCGCGAGAAATACGTGAAGATGTATGAGGACGTGAAAGCCGGCCAGTAGTCTTCCGATCAGCATTTGCGCTCAGCACAAGGCTCAGGCCAGGAATGACCATTGTACGAGCCAGCCCCTCCCCCTTACCCCCTCCCGCAAGGGGAGGGGGCGTGGATTATTTTTGATTCCCTGAGGTTCTGCCCCATCACTTTTTTTGCGGCGAGGCGGGACACATAAGAAA
>NZ_JBOHKS010000032.1:0-5935 GCF_050729195.1 Hypericibacter sp. | reverse complement strand
TGCGCCTCGTCGCCGGACAGAACCGGAGCCGCAAGATCCAGATGTTCCATGAGCGTTTCGCGCCGGGGTCGGATACCGGCAAGCAGATGCTGAAGCATGAAGGCGAGGAAGCGGGCGTCGTCATCCGCGGACGGATCGAGCTCACGGTGGGCCGGCATAAGAAGGAGCTGGGGCCCGGCGAGGCCTATTATTTCTCGAGCACCCTCCCCCACCGGTTCCGCAATCTCGGGACCGAGGAATGCGAGATGGTGAGCGCCGCCACGCCGCCCAGCTTCTGAGCGGCGGCGGCCTGCGCCCTTTCGTTACGGCTTCTTCTCGGTGAACTTCCTGGCGCCCGCATCCAGCGCATCGGAAGCGAGCACCGACATATCCGCCAGCAGCTCGAGATGCCGCGCGGTTCTGGTCGAGACCGCGGTCCCGTGGGTCAGCAGCCCCTTGGCGATGCTGACGATGTCAGGATTGGTGCGTCCGAAGGTCTCCTGCGCCAACGACCGCGCCGCGGCGAAAGCCTCGCCCTCCGGCACCATGCGATTGATCACGCCCCAATCCAGCGCTTCCTCGGCGCTCAGCCGACGTCCGAACAGGACGAGCTCGCGCGCGCGAGCCACGCCCACGATGCGCGGCAGCCGAACGGTTCCGCCCCAGCTTGGCAGCGCACCCAGCGCCACCTCGGGCAGGCCGAACGAGGCCCGCGCTCCGGCGATTCTGTAGTCGCAGGAGAGCGCGATCTCGAGCCCGCCGCCCAGGCAATAACCCTCGATGGCGGCGATGACCGGACAAGGATGCTGCTCGATCACGTCGCCCAGCGCATGGCCGAGATCGGTATGGGCGATGCGGTCCTTCAGCGATTGGGATGCGAGCTCCTTGATGTCGGAGCCCGCGCTGAAGGCCTTGAGGCCCGCGCCCCGGATCACGATAGCGGCGACGTCAGGCGGGGCGAGGCTTTCGAGGCTGGCCTTGAGGCGCCCCAGCGTCTCGTCGTTCAAGGCGTTGCGGACCTGTTCGCGCGTGATCGTCAGGCAGGCGATCCGATCGATGACTTCCAGACTGAGACTGTCAGCCACGGTGATTCCTTTCCATGCCCGTCAGGTTTCCGCGAACGGCAGGCCGACCTTCTCCAGATAGCGGCCGATGAGCATCTTCTGGATCTGGCTGGTGCCGTCGAAAATCTGGAAGGCCTTCACGTCCCGCATCATGCGCTCGACCGGGAAATCCCGGCTGAGGCCGCTGCCGCCGAGGGTTTGCACCGCATCGGTGGTGATCTGCATCGCGGCCTCGGTCGCGACCAGCTTCGCCATGGCGGCGAAGGTGCTGGCCCGCCGGTCGCGATGGGATTCGACCAAGGTCATCGCCTGCTCCCACAGGCTGCGGGCGGCGGCGAGCTGCGCCGTGGATTCAGCCAGCAGGAACTGCAGGCCCTGATGCTGGATGATCGGCTTGCCGAACTGGACCCGCTCCCTGGCGTAAGCGACGGCATGCTCCAGGGCCGCCTGCGCGACACCCAGCGCCATCGCGGCGCAATTGAGGCGGGCCTCGTCGAGGCAGACCATGGCGATCTTGAAACCCTCGCCCTCCTCGCCCAGCCGGTGGTCCGCGGGAATCCGGGCCTCGTCGAACAGCAGCTGCGTGGTGGGACTGCCGCGCAAGCCCAGCAGATCCTCGTCGCGGCCGACCGTGAAGCCCGGCGTGTCGCGCGGCACGAGAAAGGCCGAGACGCCCTTGTTGCCCGCTTCGCGATCGGTCTTGGCGAAGACCACGAAGACGTCGCCGACGGAACCGTTGGTGCACCAGGATTTGCGCCCGGTGATGACATACTCGTTGCCCACGCGCCGCGCCGAGGTGGTGATCGCCCCCGCATCGGACCCTGCCCCCGGCTCCGACAGCGAGAAGCAGGGGATCAGCGTTCCCGCCGCGATGCTGGGCAGGTAGCGCTCCTTCAGATGCCGAGGCGCCGCATGCACGATCGGCGTGCAGGCATCGCCGCAATTGCTGTAGATCAGCGCGAAGGAGGCGCTCGCCCGCGCCAGCCGCTCGGAGATCAGGAGCGGCGTCGTGAAGTCGGGCCCCGTCCCGCCGAATTCCTCCGGGATCCAGAGTCCGAAGAGACCGAGCTCGCCAGCAGCCTTGTAGAGGTCGCGCGGGAACTCGTTGCTGCGGTCGATCTCGGCCGCGCGCGGGAGCACCCGCTCCTGCGCCAGCTTCTCGACCGTCTCCAATATCTGCGTCTGCAGTGCGGCGTCCATGGGGAGCTCGCTTCCTGGTCGTTGCCGGTCAGATCCGGTCAGATCATGACGAGGCCGCCGCTGCAGCTGATGGTCTGGCCGGTGATATAGTCGGCGTCCTTTGACAGCAGGAAGCTCACGACGGAGGCCTGGTCCTCCGGCTGCGCGACGCGGCGGAAGGGAATGAGCCGGACCATGCGCTTGATCAGCTCCGGATCGTCCCTGATCTCCTGCTGCAGCAGCGGCGTGTCGGTCGGCCCGGGCGAGACGCAATTGACGTTGATGTTGTGGCGCGCATGCTCGCGCGCGAGGCTCTTGGCGAAAGCGATGATGCCTCCCTTGGTCGCCGAATAGACCACCTCGCCGCTGGTGCCGACGCGGCCCGCATCGGAGGCGAAATGCACCATCTTGCCGCGCTTGCGTTCCACCATGCCTTTCAGCACGGCATGCGTCACATAGAGGACGGATTCGAGATTGATGGCGATGACCTTCCGCCAATAGGCGGAATCCTCGTCGGCGAAGCGGCTCGTGCCGACCCAGCCGATCGTGTTCACCAGCCCCTCGACCGGTCCCAGCCGCGCCTCGATCTTCGCGACCGCGTCGCGCGTCTTCTTCTCGTCGGTCTGGTCGCAAGGCCAGGTGGTCAAGGCATCCTTGCCGCTCCCGGCACGCTGCGTGACCGCGGCCAGGCCCTTCTCGTCGATATCCATGGCGGCGACGGTGAAACCGTCGCTCAGCAGCCGCAGCACCACGGCCTGGCCGATGCCGCCGGCAGCGCCGGTCACCAAAGCGACTTTGCGTTCGGACATTCGTCTCTCCTTTGTGAGATCGCGAGCGAGCGCCGACGGACCGGCCGCGGGATCGCTTCGCGTGAAATTGCCTAGAGGTTGAAGACCCGGGCCGCGTTCTTGCGCAGGAACTTGTCCTTGGAGCTCTCCTTCAGCCCCAGGGCGTCCACTTGCTGCAGCGACTCCTTGTGATCGATCAGCGGATAGTCGGTGCCCCACATCACCTTGTCCTGGCCATGCGAGTTGATGAACTTCACCAGCTCCGGTTTCCAATAGCGGGGCGCGTGGGCCGAGGTCCCGAGAAACAGGTTGGGATGTTTCCAGGCGAGCGAGATCGCCTCTTCCGTCCAGGGCCAGCCCGTATGGGTGCAGACGACGGCGAGGTCCGAGAAATAGAGCGCGACCTGGTCGAGATGGATCGGCCGTCCCGGTTCGTTCGGCATGAGGTCGAGCGTATGCCCCATGGAGATGACCGCCGGCACGTTCAATTCCTGCGCCTTGGCGTAGTAGGGAAAGTAGTAGGCGTGATCCGGCGGCAGCCCATAGCCATGCGGATGGATATGGAGCCCCTTGAATCCATGCTCGCGCACCGATCGCTCGAACTCGGCCACACCCGCCATGCCGCGATGAACATTGACGCCATAGAGCCCGAAGATCCGGCCGGGCGCCTGGGCCATCAGCGCGGCCACTTCCTCCACGGAAGAGCTCTCGAGCGGCCGCTGATGCTTGTAGGACCAAGTCTTGATGGCGCAGACAAGGAGCTTCTCCACGCCCAGCGCATCCATGCGGCGCAGGAACTCGGGCGTCTCATAGCCGACGAAATTGTGGGTCCGGCCCACCTGGGCGAAACGGCTCTTCTCCTCCTCGTTCTCGGCATAATTCTTCCGGATGCCTTCGGGCGAGAAGTCGTTGCAGAGAATGTCGATGGCTGCCATGGGTCCGTCCCTCCGGCGACCTGAATGCTGCGCCTCGAAAATGCTATAATTGTTTAAACATAAAGTCCATCGGTCTCCCCCTTGGCGCCGGAACTTGGACCGCCCGGGCAGGAGGGAACGGCAGCCGAATTATGCACATATTGGCGGCCATTTTTGACTTTGTCGCATTCCGCCCGGGCGTCCCCGGCACGATGATGATTGTTGGCAGGGGGAAGACCGTCTAGTAAACTAGACATCACCGATTGTCGTGGTGCAAAGGCCTACGAAGCGAAAGTCGCCGGGAGAGGTGGGATTTGGATAAGCGCATCTATGATGCCAGCGCGGAGCGGCTCTCCCGCGACGAGATCAAGGCGATGCAGACGCGGCAACTGACCTATCTGCTGCAGAAGGTCGCCCGCGAGAACGAGTTCTACCGAAGCCGATGGGCGGCGGCCGGCATCTCAATCGATGAGATCACGAGCATCGAGAGCTTTGCCGCGAAGATTCCCATGGTCGAGAAGCGGGACTTCGTGGAAGACCAGGCGGCCGCCCCGCCCTACGGGCTCCGGCATAAGCATGCGCTGGGGCTGCATTGCCCGCTGGTCATGAGCAACACCTCCGGCACCTCGGGCCAGGGCGTCGAGATCCATGCCCAGACCGCCGCCGAGTTCAATCAGACGGGCCATATCTACGGCTTCCATATGCGCTGGTCCGGCCTGAACCAGGGCGACGGCGTGTTCCTGACCCTGCCCATCACCCTGATGTCGGGCGGACGTTGCGAGTTCCAGGGCGCCGACGCCTATGGCCTCACGGTCTATCCCGTCGGCAATTACGATGCCGTCCGCAAGCTCGATCTCATGGCGCGCTACCGGCCGGCGGCCCTCTTCGGCACCACCTCCTATTTCGGCCATCTCGCGGCCGTGGCGGGCGAAAAGGCGTCGAGCCTGGGCTTGCGCGCCCTCCTCACCGGCGGCGAGGGCTCGGGCTTCGCCTGGCTGGAGCGGCTGGAGGAGGCCTGGGGCGCCAAGGTGTTCGATCGCTACGGCTCGACGCAGACCGGCAACGACCACATGTTCTGCTGCGAGGTCGGGATCGGCTCCGCCTCCCGCCCCGGCATGCTGCATAATATCGATTCCATGGTGCTGACCGAGGTGATCGATCCCGCCACCGGCCAGCCGGTACGTGACGGCGAGGTGGGCGAGATCGTGGTGACCAGCCTCTATCATACCGACACGCCGCTCATTCGCTGCCGAACCCGCGACCGCGGCGTGTGGCATGAGGCCGGTTATTGCAGCTGCGGACGCCCCTTTGCCGGGCTCGAGGTCGCCTCCATCAGCCGGCTCGACGACATGAAGAAGGTCAAGGGCGTCAATATCTGGCCACAGGCGGTCGACGATGTGCTGTTCGCGGAAGCCGATGTCGACGAATATCAGGTGATCCTGACTTCAGACGCGCGCGATGCCGATGTGGCCACCCTGCGCGTCATGCCGAAGCGGAACCTGTCCACCGAAGACGCCGGCCAGTGGCAGCGTCATCTGTCGGAGAAGGTCAATAAGCGCATCGGCATCACCTTCCTGGTGGAGGTCCTGCCCACCGGATCGCTCGCGCGCAGCGAGTACAAGGCCAAGCGCTGGCAGGACGAGCGCTCGCATGCGCAACGGAAAGTCTAAGATCATGGCGTCGCCAGACAGGACCTCGGGGAACCACTCATGCCGGTAGCGATCGTCACGGCCGCGGGCCAGGGAATCGGCGCCGCCCTCGCACGCGGCCTCGCCGAACGCGGCTACAGCCTGGCCCTCATGTCGAGAACCGATGCCGCGGAGAAACTGGCCGAGGAGCTGGGCGGGGTCGGCATGCGGGGCTCCGTGACGGAGCCCCACGATCTCGCGAAGCTGGTCGACCTGACTCTTGGAAAATATGGCCGCATCGACGGGGTCGTGAACAACACCGGCCGCGATCCGGAATCGCACCATGTCTCCGGCCCGCCCTATGACCCGGACCTGGACCGGTC
>NZ_JBOHKS010000031.1:0-50442 GCF_050729195.1 Hypericibacter sp. | reverse complement strand
GGCGAGGAGGCCGGCGAGCGAGCCGCGGCCCGCCATGCGATAGCGCCCGGAATTGTAGATGACGATGAGATCGATGCCGCCGGCCTCTTCGCATTTGGCCGATAGCCCCGTGCCCGCGCCGCCGCCGACGATCGGCTCGCCGCGCTTGGCCATCCCCTGAAAGCGTTCCAGCAATGTCTTCCGGTCGAGTTTGGGCATCGTTCCTATTGCTTCTTTCGTCAGGCCGAGGCGGCCCAGTTTCTTTGAGCGGTCATGGGCCCGGCGATCTCCAGGAAATTGGCGACCAGCGCCGAGGCGAAGCCGGGCTCGTTGATGTGGAAGGGCAGGCGGATCAGGCGCCGCCGGTCGGATTTCACCAGATGCGTTTCGATCGCGTCATAGAGCGCCTTGTCGGCCGCCGGATCCCAGAAGGACTGGCCCGGCGCATCCAGGCCCGAGACGCCACCTTCGGGCAGCAGGAAGCGCACCGGCCCGTCGCAGCGATTGAGCTTCTCGGCGATCCAGCGTCCCATCTGCGCGTTCTCGTCGGGCGTGGTGCGCATCAGGGTCACGTTCGGATTATGGATATGGAATTTCCGGCCCTTGTACTTCTCTGGGACCGTGTCCATCGGGCCGAAATTGACCATGTCGAGCGCGCCGACCGAGCCGACATAGGGCAGGCGCGTGCGGATGGGGGCACCCAGCCGGTCTTCGCCGGCCGAGAACACGCCGCCCATGAAGCAATCGGCGATCTCGGTGGTGGTGACGTCGATGAGGCCCGAGAGCAGCCCCGAATCCGCGAGCTTCTCCATCGACTGGCCGCCGGTGCCGGTCGCATGGAACACCAGGCAGTCGAAGCGATGTTCGAGCGCCTTGGTGACGAGCTGCACGCAAGGCGTGGTGAGGCCGAACATGGTCAGGCCGATGGCGGGCTTGGTCGCCGTGACCTCGCGTCCATCGCTGCGGTGCGCGATCATGCCGGCCAGCGCATGGGCCGCGTTGGAGAGCACCTGCTCCGAGATGCGGTTGATGCCCTGCACGTCGGTGACCGAATACATCATGCAGATGTCGGAAGGACCGACATAGCGCTTCACGTCGCCCGACGCGACCGTCGAGACCATGAGCTTCGGCACGCCGATGGGGAGTGCCTGCATCGCGGGCGTGGCGAGCGCCGTGCCGCCGGAGCCGCCGGCCGAGATGAGGCCGCCCAGATCGCGGCGCGACAGGACGAAGCGCGCGAAAGCCTCGGCCATCGAGCCGACCGCGCTGCCGCGATCGCCGGTGAAGACGGCATTGGCTCCCTTGGGGTGGAAACGCGCGACCTCGGCCGGGCCGACATCGGCGGGCGAGGGGCGCTGCGTGGTCGAGAGATCGACCGTGACGACGCGCAAGCCCAGCTTTTGCAGCTTGTTGGCGATGAAGCCCAGCTCGCGGCCCTTGGTGTCGAAGGTGCCGGCGACATAGGCCGAACGGCCGGTGAGCCGCGCCACCGGCACCTGGCTCAAGGCGGCCGAGGGTTCCGGCTCCGCCATCGTCATCGGCGCTTCCGGCTCGGCATTGGCTGGAGCGGGCGCTTCCATCAGCGGATTGCCCGCCGACCAGCGCGTGGGTGCGCGATCGACCGAGAAGGCGACGTCCACGAGTGGGCTCGTCTCCGGCTCGTCGGAGGATTCCTGCCGACGCACGCGGAACATGGTCGTGGCCGGCTCGGCCATCGTCTCGGTTTCGACCGGTGCTGCTTCGGGCTCCGGTTCCTCGCCATGGGTCGCCATGCCGAGCAGGCGCTGCTGCAGCTCGCGGTCGGCGGCGAGCTCGGCCGCGGCCATCTCGCGTACGATCCGGCCATTGACCATGATGCCGACGCGGCTCGCGACCTGGGTCGCGACGCCGATATTCTGCTCGATCAGCAGCACCGAGATCTCGCCCTCGTCGGCGAGCCGGCGCAGCATGCGCTCGACCTGCTGCACGATGACGGGGGCCAGGCCCTCGGTCGGCTCGTCCATCACCAGGAGCGACGGATTGGCCAGGAGCGCCCGGCCGATCGCCAGCATCTGCTGCTCGCCGCCCGAGAGCTGGCCGCCGCCATTGCGCTTGCGCTCGCTTAGCCGTGGGAAGGCCTCATAGATGCGCTCGACATTCCAGCTGCCCTTGCGGCCCGAGCGCGCGGCGAGGCGCAGATGCTCGTCGACCGTGAGCGAGGGCCAGACCCGGCGCCCTTGCGGCACATAGCCGGCGCCGGCCGCGACGATATCGTTGGAGGCGCGGCCCAGCAGCTCCTGCCCCATGACCATGACGCTGCCGCGCGCGGCGGGCGTCAGGCCCATGATGGTGCGGCAGAGGGTCGATTTGCCCATGCCGTTGCGCCCGACGATGGCGAAGACGCCGGTTTGCAAGGTTAGCTCGACACCCTGGAGCGCATGGGAGGGGCCGTAATAGACATGGAGGTCGCGCACAACCAGCGCCGGTGCGTCGCTCTTGGCGGGCTTCGTCGCTTCCCGCTTCGCCGCATCCGTCTCGGGTCGATCCCAGCGCTCAGCCATGGGCGCCTCCGAGATAGATGCGCTGCACGTCCGTATCGTTCTGGATCTCGTCCGGCGTGCCTTCCTTGAAGAGGGCGCCGTTATGCATGACCGTCACGGATTCGACCACGCGCAGCGCGACGTCGAGATCATGCTCGATGATGATGTAGCCGATATGAGCCGGCAGGGCGCCGAGGATCTGGATCAGCTCGCGCCGCTCGACCGGCGAGAGGCCCGCGGCCGGCTCGTCGAACAGGATGAAGCGCGGCGCGCCTGCCAGCGCCATGCCGATCTCCAACTGACGTTGTTGCCCATGGGCCAGATCGGCGACCAGCGTGTTGGCGAGGTGATCGAGATGGACCGCATGGAGCATCTCGCGCGCGGCCTGGAGCGAAGGATCGCCCTCATGCTGGCGGATGAAGGAGAAGCGGCTGCGCGAGACGCCGCGCGCCGCGAGATAGAGGCTGTCGAGGACCGAGAGGCCTCTGAACACCATCGAGATCTGATAGGTGCGACGCAGGCCCCGCCGGATGCGGTCATAGACGGGGAGATGCGTCACATCCTCGCCGAAGAAGCGGATGCGGCCGGCGGTGGGTGGGAAATCGCCCGTGACGGCGTTGAACAGCGTGGTCTTGCCCGCACCGTTCGCCCCCAGCACGGCCCGCCGCTCGCCGGCGCGCACCGTGATGCTGACGTCGCTGAGCGCGACCAGCGCTCCGAAATGACGGGAGACGCCGCGAAGCTCCAAGGCATTCGCGGAGCCCGCCCGTGAAATCCGGAGCGCGGTCTCGCTCATCGTTCTGTCTTCTCGTTCCGTTCCAGGATCCGCCTGCCGTTACGGGCAGGACGGGTTGTCACGGGTGGCCGGGCCGATGGCCAGGAAAGTGGCCTCGTCCATGCCCATGGTCTGCGGCACCTGCGGGATGACGCGGACCACCTTGTTGTAGAGCTTGCCGTCGGCGCCCGCCGACACTTCGGTCAGGAAGATGTCAGCCACGCCATTGCGGTTCTTGTCGAGATGAACCTTGCCGGTCGGCGTATCGAGCACGAGCGACGAGAGCGTCGCGCGCAGCGCCTTCTGGTTGTCGGAGAGATCGCCTTTGACCTTGTCGAGCGCCGTCAGCACGGCCTCGGTCTCGACATAGTAGCCATGGGCGAAGAGCGAGGGCGACGGGAAGCCCTTCGGGAAGGCCTTCTGGTAATCGGCGACGAAGGTCTTCCAGGCGGGATTGTCCCAGGAGTCGGCGATCGGGCCGGCCGAGGGCGTGCCGATCAGATAATCCTTCCGCTTGCCTTCCGAGCCCAGCACGGTCTGGTCGACCGTGATCGAGCCGCCTACCATCGGCTTCTCGCCGCCGGCCTGCTGGTACTGCGAGAGGAAGTTGACGGCATCGGCGCCGCCGAGGGCCACATAGACCGCGTCGATGTCATCGGGAATCGAGGACACGATCGAGGAGAAGTCCTTGGTGCCGATCGGGACCCAGAACTTGTTCACGACATGGCCGCCTGCCTTGCAGTAGTCGGTCATGAAGCCCATCACCTGCGAATAGGGGAAGTCATAGTCCTCGGCGATGACGACGACCTTCTTGTAGCCCTTGTCCTTGAAGGCATATTCGCCCAGGCCCGCCTGCCACTGCACGCCATCGGTCGTGAAGCGGAAGAAGTTCGGGGCCGGGTTGCGCAGCGTGGTGTCCTGCGCGGCCGAGGTGCCGTTGACGAAGGTCACCTGCGGCTGGGTCTTGGCGTAGTCCTTCACGGCGAGGCCCTCGGAGCCCGAGAGCGGCCCGATCAGGATATCGACCTTGTCCTGCTCGACCAGTTTGCGCGCCGCGGCGATGGCGCTGTCGGGCGAGGCGTCCGACGAGCCCGTGACCACCACGATCTTCTTGCCGCCGGCCATCCCGCCATGCTGCTGGAGCGCCAGCTCGAAGCCGCGCATGCTGTCTTCGCCCAGCACCGTGAAGGCGCCTTCCAGCGTGGCGAGCACGCCGATCTTGATGGTGTCCTCGGCCTTGGCCGACCCGGCCGCGAGGCCGAGGACCATGGCCGCTGCCGCGCCCTGCAGCAGAATGCGTCGTGTTAGTGAGAACATTTTTCCAATCCTCCCATTTCGTTTCTTACCCACCGCTCACCGCACGTTGGATCTGGTTTGGTGCTGCGGCCGTCAGCATCGAAGGCTAGGCAATCTTGGGGACCCGCTACGGGGTCCGCATATCCTTGCCGCGTTGAGCCGCGGTCTTGGCCAGCCGGCGTTTGAGCCCGTCCCACAGGCCGAGCACGCCGTCCGGCGAAAAGAGAACCACCGCCAGGAAGGCGATGCCGATCACCAGGTTGAATCGCTCCCGGTCGATCAGGTCGATGGCGAAATTATCGAGCAGCACGAAGAAAAGCGCGCCGATGAAGGGGCCGATCGGGCGGCGCAGGCCGCCCAGGATCGCGATCACCAGGATGTTGATGGCGCCGCCCACACCGATCGTGCCGGGCGAGATGCGGCCGTTGTACCAGACGAGCAGGAGCCCGCCCAAACCGGCGAGAAGCCCCGCCACGGCATAGGCCGCGATCCGGTGGGCGCGGACATTGAAGCCCAGCGCCGCCATGCGCCGCGGATTGTCGCGGACGGCCTGGAGCGCGATGCCGAAGGTCGAGCGCGACAGCCAGAGCACGCCGAAATAGCCGAAGGCGCCCAAACCCAGCGCCAGGAAATAGAACGGCACCGGCGCCCGCCAATCGACGCCGAACACATGCGGCGGCGCGATGCCGGCATAACCCTTGAATCCGTTGAAGATGCTGTAGTTCTGCTGGCAGAAATAGAAGAAGGCCACGCTGATCGCGAGCGTGATCATGATGGTGTAGATGCCCTCGGTGCGCACCGAGAGTGCGCCCACCAGGGTCGCGAAGACGACCGCGATGGCGAGGGCCAACGGGATCACCACCCACCAGGGCCAGCCGAGGCCGAGACCCGCCGAGTTCTCGCCGAAGATCGCATACATGTAGGCGGCGGCGCCGGCGATCGCGAGCTGCGCCAGCGAGACCATGCCGCCATAGCCGGCGAGGAGCGTCAGCGACAGCGCGATCAGTCCCAGGAAGAAGGTCTGGGCGCCGATCTGCACGATCCAGAAATCGCTGGCGATCAGCGGATAGACCAGCAGGAAGGCCGCGACCAGGAAATGGTGCGGGCGCAGCTTGTCCACGAGCTGGGCCGGCAGCGAGGTGGGGGCCTGGTTGGTTTCGGTCACGCTGGCCATGGCCTCAGCTCCGCCGGCCCATGATGCCCTGGGGCCGGAAGGCCAGCACCACGACCATGATGACGAAGGTGTAGACCACGCCATAGGTGGGCGAATAGGCGAGGCCGAACTGCTCGGCGAGGCCGATCAGCAGCGCGCCGATGGCGGCCCCGGTGATCGAGCCCATGCCGCCGACGATGGTGACGACCAGCGAGGCCAGCAGATAGCGGATGTCCTCGCCGGGCGCGATCGAGAGGGCGGTGCCGCCGACCACGCCGGCGAAGCCCGCAAGCCCCGCGCCGATCGCGAAGGTGACGGCGAAGATCAGATGCACATTGACGCCGGTCGCCGACAGCATGGCGCGGTCGTCCACGCCGGCGCGGATCATCATGCCGATCGGCGTCTTGTTGAGGAACAGCGAGAGCCCGACGCCGATCACGATCGCGACCGCCAGCACCACCAGGCGGTAGGCCGGATAGACCCGCACCAGCGGCACATGCGCCACACCCGAGAGGAACTCCGGCGCCTCGAACTGATAGGTATTGCCCGACCAGATCCACAGCATGATGTCGGCCAGCACGATGGAGATGCCGATCGTGACCATGGTCTGGCGCATGTCCTGGCCTTCCATATGGCGGAAGACCAGGAGCTGCAACGCCAGGCCCACCAGCGCCATGCCCAGGAAGCCCGCGGCCACGCCCAGATACCAGGAGCCGGTCCATTGGATGACGCTGTAGCCGAGATAGGCGCCCAGCAGATAGAGCGAGCCATGCGCGAGATTGACGTTGCGCATCAGCCCGAAGACCAGGGTGAAGCCGCTCGCCACCAGGAAATAGAGGGCGGCGAGCGTCAGCCCGTTCATGAAGGTGAGCAGGAAGAGCTTCACGCCCGTCGCCTCGTCGAGGCTGGCGCGGGGCTTGGCGTCTCCGGGTTCGGCCCCTCCGTACGGGCCGCGGCTTTTCCTTTCGGCAGGGCGGTGATCAGCCCGGCCATCTGATGGGCGCAACGCTCGCCGCCCGGGGCCGCGCGATCGCGCGGCCCCGAGAGCGATCGTCGAGCCGGCGGCCCGTCGGAGCGCGTCACTGGGTCCCGATCCTTACGCCTTAAACCGCGATCCGGGCCCGGCTGGGCTGCATGTCGGGCGAGCGGAAGAACTCGCCATCCTTCATCACGGCCAGGATGCGGTTGCGATCCTGGAGGATGCGGATGTTGGCGACCGGATCGCCGTCGATCAGCAGGAGATCGGCGAGGAAGCCCGGCTTCACCTGGCCCAGCTCGTTCGGCTTGCCCATGATCTGGCCGCCATAGCGGGTGCAGGCCACCAGCGTCTCGATCGGGCTCATGCCGACCATGTCGACGAAATATTCGAGGTCCTTGGCGTTGGTGCCATGCTTGGTCCAGGCGAAGCCGTAATCGCCACCGGGCAGCACGCGGATGCCCTTCTTGTGCATCTTGCGCATGGTCTCGACCGCGATATGGAGCTCGCGCTCGTAATACATGCCGAGCGGGGAGTCCGACTTGATGCCGTAGGGGCCGGCATTGCGCGCGGTGTTGACCAGCCATCCGAGGCCCGGAGCCACAAAGTGTTTGTCCTTGTGCTGCGCCAGCAGGTCGATGGTGTCGTCGCTGCAATAGGAGGCGTGATAGATGATCTCGATGCCGTGCTTGATGCAGAGCCGCACGGACTCGTCGGAACGCGCATGGGCGCAGACCCGCAAGCCGCGGCGCTTGGCCTCGGTCACGGCCATGACGATCTCTTCCTCCGCCATCGGCGTTTCCTGCGCCTTGGTGTCGGTCATCTCCTCGCCGGAGAGATTGAGCTTGATGAGGTCGACGCCGTATTTGATGAACATGCGCACGGCCTTGCGCATTTCCTCAGGACCGGTCACGACCCAGCCGAAGGACATCTCGGGGGCGTCGACATGGGGCGGGTTGGTGTCGCCGAGACCGCCCATGGTGGCGATCTCCTGGCTGTTCGCCAGATAGCGCGGTCCCGGGATCTGGCCGGAATTGATCGCGTTGCGGATCACCACGTCGAGGCGCGGCTTGGCGGCCGCGGCGCCGACGCAGGAGGTCCAGCCCATGTCGATATAGGTCTTGGCCGAGCTCGCCGCGAGCAGTGTGTGTTCCTCGGGCGGCATGCGGAAGATCGCGTCGAGGCTCGACGCGTTATTCCAGGAGAAATGCGTATGGGCTTCGGTCATGCCCGGCATCACGGTGCAGCCGGCGCCGTCGATGACGGTGTTGCCATTGACCGGGACGGTGCGGCTGCCGCGGCCCACATGCTTGATGCGGTTGCCTTGGACCAGCACCTCGCCCGTGTAGGGATGCTCGCCGGTGCCGTCGAAAATGCGGACGTTGGTGAAGAGCGTGTTACCCATAGTCAGGTCCCTCCCAAGGGGTTGGCCCGGCCTCCTGTCCCTTGTCGAAAGCGGGATCTTGGCGGAGGCCTCAGGCGATGGTTCGGTCGATCAGCGTTGCGCCGCCAGGAAATCCTTCATCAGCGCGTTGACTTCGGGGGCGGCCTCGAACGTCGTCCAATGGGCGATGCGCGAAAGCACATGGAGGCGCGCACCCGTGATGCGGTCGGCGATGGTGCGCGCGACCGAAGCCGGCGCGATCGGGTCGTCCTCGCCCGCGATCAGCAGGGTAGGTGCGGTGATTCGCGTGACATCGGCGGCCTCGACCGCGGCCAGCGCCTCGCAGGTGGCGGCATAGCCTTGCGGACATTGGCGCATCAGCGATTCGCGAGCACCCGCGAAGGCGACCGGATTGGCCTGCCTGGTATGGTTGGAGATCGCGACCTTGAGCACCGCGTCGGCGATATCGCCCATGCCGTCGGCGCGCGCCTTGGCGGCACGATCCTTCAAGCCCTGGCGGCCCTGATCGGGCGGTGCCAGCAGCGGTGCGCAGAGCGTGAGACTGCGGACCAGCCGCGGCTCGGCGATGGCAAGCTTCTGCAGGATGATGGTGCCCAGCGAATGGCCCGCGAAATGGGCGCGCTCGACGCCCAGCACCTTGACCATGCGGATCAGGCTGTCGACGAAACCATCGACCGAGAGCGAGCCCGAGCCCAGCGGGCTGCGGCCCGAGCCCTGGAGGTCCGGGCGGATGATGCGGTAGCGGCCGGCGAGAATACCCAGCTGCGGTGTCCAGGTGTTGGAGCTGCCGCCCAGCCCATGAACCAGGACGATCGGGTCGCCCTCACCCTCGACCTCGACCGCCATGCGTTCGATGGTCTGCGTGCTCATGCCGCCGAGCCCTTGCGCTGCTGCGCCGAAAGCTCCTGGATCTCGTTCTCGATCCGGCCGATGCCGCCGATCTCGATCCGGACCTTGTCGCCGGGCTTGAGATAGCGTGGCGGGTTGAAACCGATGCCCACGCCCACCGGCGTGCCGGTCGCGATCAGATCGCCCGGCAGCAGCGTGATGCCGGCCGAGAGCGCCTCGATCAGGGTCGGCACGTCGAAGATCAGATCGCGCGTATTGGCGTTCTGGCGCAGCTCGCCATTGACCCAGCATTGGACCGTGGTGTCGGCCAGGTCGATCTCGTCGGCCGTGACGGCACAGGGGCCCATCGGGCAGAAGCTGTCCTGCGACTTGCCGATCAGCCACTGCTTGTGTTTCGCCTGCAGGTCGCGCGCGGTCACGTCATTGACGACCGTGTAGCCCCAGACATGGGCCATGGCCTCGGACTTGGGGATGCCGCGCCCGCCCTTGCCGATCACGACGCAGAGCTCCGCCTCGTAGTCGATCGCGGCCGAGACCCGGGCTTCAATGAACACCGCGTCGAAGGGCCCGGTCACGCATTCGGGGACCTTGGTGAAGACGATCGGCGCGTCGGGCACGGCGCCGGAGGCGGCCGAGGAATCGAACCCGCTGCGGGCGAACTCATGGGCATGTTCGTAATAATTCTTGCCCACGCAGAAGATGTTGCGCCGGGGGTGGGGGAAGGGGGCGATCAGCTTGACGCCGTCGAGGGCGACCGTGACGTCGGCCAGGGGCAGGATCCGGCCGGCGACCTTGGCGTCGACGATGGTCTGGAGGCCCTGGGCGGCTTCGGCGTCGGTCAGGCGGTAGGGGCGGATCCGGTCGTCCTGCTCGAGAATTCCGACGCCGCGACGTCCCTCACGCTCGAAAACGACCAGCTTCACCGGCTCTCTCCCTGTGATTGAACCAAATTTGAACCATTGATCCAATGACCCCCAGATTCTGCACCCTCAATGGGCAGAGTCAAGAGGCAGGCTGCCTACTTTTTGGGCTTGCAGAGTCCATTTTATTGGTTCAATCTTGGTTCAAAGGATCAAATATCATGACAACGAACGGACAATCCGCCCGCCTTCAGACTGTCACCGAAGAGCTCCGCAGCCAGATCGCCACCGGCGGCTGGCCAGCCGGCCGTCAGGTTCCCCCTGAGCGCGCCCTCGCCGAGCAGTTCGGCCTCGCCCGCAACACCCTGCGCCGGGTGCTCAAGCTGCTCGAAGAGGAGGGGCTGCTCGAACGCCATGTCGGCCGCGGCACCTTCGTGCGCTCGCCCAACGAGGGGAAGAGCAACGGCTCGAACGGCCATAATGGTCACAACGGCCATGGGGCCGCCCTCCTCGCCAATGGCAGCATGAGCGGCGACCTGACGACCAAGCTCAGGGGAGCCAGCCCGGCCGACCTGATGGAGGTCCGGATCATCATCGAGCCGCAGATGGCGGCGCTGGCCGCCAGCCGGGCAACGGCCGAGGACATCGCCCAGATCGAGCTCGCGCTGAAGCACTCGATCGCCGCCAAGGGGCTGGCCGAGTTCGAGCATTGGGACGCCCAACTCCACCTCACCATCTTCCGCGCCGCCAAGAACGCGATCCTCCTGGCCTGGTGCGAGGCGATCAATGTCGTGCGCAACGAGCCCGACTGGTATCGCCTCAAGAAGCGCAGCGTGACGCCCGAGGTCCGCAACAGCTATGACCGCGATCACACCGAGATCGTGGCGTCGCTGAAGGAGCGCGACCCCGAGGCCGCCCGCAAGATGCTGTTCAAGCATCTGAGCCGGGTGCGGGATTCGCTGCTGGCGCTGGGCTGAGCCCCCCAACAGCTGGCTTTGTTGCGCAAGCTCGGTACGTTTCTGTTCGGATATAGACGCGCGAAAAGTCGGTTAACTACTGACCTTAAGTCAGTTGGTAACTGACTAATTGCGCGTGATCTCTCGAATCAGGCCGGGACACTCGAGCCCCTCTCATCTTGACTGGCTCTCCGAACTGGCCAATCTCAGCCGGCCGGTCTGGGGGACGCCATGAATCGCCTGTCGGGTGCCGAGGCCTTTGTCCGCATGCTGCAGCTCCAGGGCGTGCGGCATGTGTTCGGACTCTGCGGCGACACCAGCCTGCCGCTTTATGACGCGCTGTTCCGCCTCGATCACGGCATCACCCA
This sequence comes from Hypericibacter sp., assembly GCF_050729195.1. Lineage (NCBI taxonomy): Bacteria > Pseudomonadati > Pseudomonadota > Alphaproteobacteria > Rhodospirillales > Dongiaceae > Hypericibacter > Hypericibacter sp. The sequence goes on along the minus strand of NZ_JBOHKS010000031.1, from coordinate 39,306 downwards.
TATTCTGACCCGCGACGAGCGCTCGGCCGCCTATATGGCCGACGCCTATGCGCGCGTGACCGGCAAGGTCGGCGTCTGCGAGGGTCCGAGCGGTGGCGGCGCCACCTACATCCTGCCGGGCGTCGCCGAGGCCAACGAATCCTCGATCCCTGTGCTCGCCGTCACCACCGACATCGCCGTGACTTCACGCGGTCGCTTCACCCTGACCGAGCTGGACCAGGAGGCGCTGTTTCGTCCGGTGACGAAATGGAACCGGATGATCGACAAATCCAGCTCGATCCCCGGCACCTTGCGGGCGGCCTTCGCGCAGATGACGACCGGCCGGCCGGGGGCCGTGCATCTGGGACTGCCCTTCGACGTGCAGCAGGACGCGGTCGACGAAAGCGACATCTGGGTCGAGCCCGGCTTGAACCAGTTTCCGGCGCGCCGCGCGGGCGCCGATCCCAAGGCGGTCGAGAAGGCGGCCGCGCTACTGGCGACGGCGAAACGCCCGATCATTCTTTGCGGCGGCGGTGTCGTGATCTCCGGCGCCGAGCCGGAGCTGGCCAAACTTGCGAACCGGCTGGGCGCGCCGGTGGCCACCTCGATCAGCGGCCAGGGCAGCATCGCCGAGACCGATCCGCTGGCCCTCGGTGTCGTCGGCAGCAATGGCGGCAGCGCCGAGACCGCGCGCGTGCTCGATCAGGCCGATCTCGTCTTCTTCATCGGTTGCCGGGCAGGCTCGGTCACGACCGATCGCTGGCGCCATCCACCGCGCGAGGGACGGTGCTTCCTCCATCTCGATGTCGATTCCGGCGTGATCGCCGTCACCTATCCCGCCGACGTCGCGCTGCTGGGCGATGCCAAGCTGACGTTGGCCGCGCTGAACGAGGCCCTGGGTCATCCGCATCAGAGAACCGAAAGTTGGGGCCGCGAGGCAGTCGCGGCGGCCAAGGCCGAGAAATTCATGGCTTTCGACGCGATCGCGGCCAGCGAGGAGCGGCCGATCCGGCCCGAGCGCGTGGTGGCCGAGCTGCAGCGGCTCTTGCCCGACGACGCGATCCTGATCGCCGATCCCGGCACGCCCTGTCCCTATTTTTCGGCATTCTATGAACAACGCCGCGCCGGGCGGCATTTCATCTCCAACCGCGCGCATGGGGCGCTCGGCTATTCGCTCTCGGCCGCGATCGGCGCCTCGATCGGCAGGCCCGGCGTCAAATGCGTCGCCGCCATGGGCGACGGCGCCTTCGGCTTCACGGTCGGCGAGCTCGAGACCGTGATGCGGCTCAAGCTGCCGATCACCTATATCGTCTTCTCCAACGCCAGCTATGGCTGGATCAAGGCCGGCCAGAAGACCAAGTTCCATGAGCGTTATTTCTCGGTCGATTTCGACCGCAGCAACCATGCGCGCATCGCCGAGGCCTATGGGCTCGAGGCCTGGCGGGTCGAGGATCCGCGCGAGCTGCGCTCGGCGTTGAAGGCCGCCATCGAATCCGCCTCGCCGACCCTGGTCGATGTGATCGCGCAGCCGCTGCAAGAGGCGCGCGCGCCCGTCTCGGAATGGATCGCCTGATCATGAGCGCCAAACTCACGACCACACTCGACAGCGACTGGTATGTGGACCCCGGGATCTATGCGCGGGAGATGGCGGCGATCTTCGGGCGCGAGTGGCTGCTGGTCGGCCATCGCCATGAGCTGGCGCAGCCGGGTGCTTATCTCGCGATGGAGCTCGCGGGGCGGCATGTGTTCGTCCTCGCCGGTCGGGACGGCGTGCTCAAGGCCTTCCACAATGTCTGCCGCCATCGCGCGGCGCGGTTATTGCCCGAGGGCAACGGCCGGTGCGGCGTCCTGCGCTGTCCCTATCATGGCTGGGTTTATGACCATGACGGCCGGTTGAAGAAACGACCGGGCTTCGCCGATGAGGAGAATTTCGACGGCGCCGCGTTGGGGCTGTTTCCGGTTCGTGTCGAGGAATGGCGCGGCTTCGTCTTCGTCAATCTTGACCCCGAAGCGGGCGATCTCCTCTCGGGTCTGGGCGATATGGCAGTCGCGACGCGGGACGTGCCGCTCGAACGCTATCGCTTCCACAAGAGACAGAGCTACGAGCTCGACTTCAACTGGAAGACCTATACCGACAATTATCTCGATGCCTATCACATCCCCTATCTGCATCCGCAGCTCGCGGCCGATCTCGACATGGCGACCTACCGCGTCGTGAATGGCGACCGCGTGTCGGTGCATCATGCGGCCCCGCGCGTGAAGGCGTCGGCCGGGGAGAACGGCGCCTATCAGGGCCTCTTTATGTGGCGGTGGCCCAACAACAGCCTCGGCGTCTATGGCGGCGGCTTCAATATCTGCCGCATCCTGCCGCAATCGGTCTCGCGGCTGCGGCTGCTGTTCGATTTCTATTTCGATCCCCAGGCCGGCTTCAGCGAGGCGGAGAAGGATCGCAAGGCGGCCACCACCTGCCAGGTGGTCGAGGAGGATTTCCCGATCTGCAGCCAGGTGCAACGCAATCTCGAGGTCGGGATCTACCGGTCGGGTCCGCTCAATCCGCGCCTCGAGACCGGCGTCGCTTATTTTCACGATCTCGTTCGACGCGCCGTCGGCAACAGGCCCTGAAGTCCGAAGATCGTCGCGCCCCGCTGCTGCCAGGCGACGGCGGCGAGCAGCAGGGCCGCAAATCCGATCAGCCTGAACTCGAAGGGCAGACCCAGCGCGATCAGGAGACTGTCGATCGTGGTGATCAGCAGGCTGGCCCCGACCGCTGAGAGGATGCTGCCGCGCCCGCCCAGGAACGAGATGCCGCCGAGCGTCGCCGCTACCAGGGTCGGCGTCAGATAGGTGTCGGCGAAGCCGATTTTATACTGCCCCGCGAAGCCCGCCATCATCAGGCCGAACAGTGCCGCGGTGAGCGCGCTCAGGATATAGGCGCCACGCCGCCAGCGGCGCCCATAGCGATCGACGGCCCGGCCGAGTGCCAGGAACAGCGGCACCGCCAGCCAGACGATCGGTGGCAGGCCGAGCCAGCGCGTCGTCGCCAGCATCGTCAACGCGGGCGGCGAGAAGCCGGTGGGCGATTCCACCACCAGCGCGTCGGCCGCCGTCAACAGCAGGCCGCCGACAGCGAGACTCAGCACCACGATGCCGCGGTGCAGGCGCGGTGCCAGCGTGCCCTGCAGCCAGCCGATGGCGAGCGCCAGAATCAGGATCGCCAGCAGCGACAAGGGCAGCCGTTCATTCAGGCCTTGCGTCAGCGTGACAACGGTCATGCCGGCAAAGGCGATCAGCGCCGGCATGGCGAGGTCGAATCCGCCTGCCCGCAACACGGCGCCCTGGCCGATGACGAGGAGTGGCAGCAAAGCCGAGATCGTCAGCAGGTCGCGATTGCCGGGTTGCGTCAGCGCCAGCAGCAGGATCGAGGCGAACCCGACTGCCAGCAGCGGCAACCCATTCGGAGAAACGGGCGAAGATATTGTCGGCGGCGGCGCGATGGCGCTGCCGGGATGACGGCGGACCAGCAGGATGCAGAGCGCCACGCCGAGCAGCAGCCAGATCGCGTCGAAGCCGGTGCCGAGATAATCGTCGAGTCCGACCGGCAGCAGCAGGTTGCCCGTCGCCGAGACAATGAGCGCCCCCAGCAGCGAACCCAGCACCGATCCGGCGCGCAGGCCCGGCACGCCGCCGCCCAGCGCGACCGCGGCATAGATCTGCAGCAACAGGGGCGCGCCCATGACCATGTCGATGGCGCCCACTTGGGCGGCGAGGAACACGCCGGTCGCGCCATAGCCGAGGCCGGCGACGATGTAAGCCAGGATGCGCCAGCGCGCGGTCGGCAGGGCGAGGCGCTGTGCCAAGGTCGGACGGCGTCCGATGGCGGAGAGCCCGCGGCCGAGCGCCGAGCGCTGTAAAGCGAGGCCGGCCAGACAGACAACGACGATCAGCAGGACGGGGAGGCCCCAGGACCCCTGGGCCAGCGCATCCTGGAGGATCGGCGGCGCATCGGGCGCCATGTCCGCATTGGCGGCGAGATATTGAGCGAGGCTCGCCACCGCAACGCTGGTGGCGAAGGTGACTGCCGTCGAAGGCAGACGCACTGCGCCGATCAGGATGCCGTTGAGGGCACCGATGGCGCCGCCCGCGGCGATGCCGAGCAGGATCCAGAGCAGGGCGTCGGTCCCGTTCGCGATCGGCGCGGTTGCGACCATCGCGTTGACGAGGAGAGCGGTCGACCCGGCCGCCAGGCCCTGGCCGCCGGCCAGCACGGGCATCGTCTGCGTCATCGCCGACAGCGCCAGCGGCGTCGCGGCCATGAGCCAGATCGCGATATCCACGGAACCGAGCGCGGTGCGGCTGACGGCGATCCACCCGATCAACAGGCCGGCCAGCAGCAGCGCTTCCACCGCGAGAAGACGCCGATCCTGGCGCCGCGGGCCCAGCGTGAGGATCAGGTGACGGGCGACTCCAGCCTTCATGGCGCGTCATCCTGGCGCGGCTCGGGACGCCTTTTCCAGCGCAAAGCACCACCCGCCGCGCGAGGCGAGCCTCGCTTCGCCTCTTGCAGGTAAATTTTACCCGCTGCTTAGTAGGGGCCGCTGAAGAAACCGACAGGGAGACGTCCGGCCATGGAGATCAAGGTTCTCGTCGATTGCAAGACGATCCTCGGCGAAGGTCCCTTGTGGGATGTCGAGGAGCAGCGGCTCTACTGGATCGACAGCTTCGGCAACAAGGTCTGGCGCGCGACCGCCGACGGCAAGGAGATCGAGACCTGGGACGTGCCGGCGAAGATCGGCTCGATGGCGTTGCGGCGCAAAGGCGGGGCCGTGCTCTCGCTCCAGACCGGCTTCCATTTCCTCGATCTCAAAACCGGCAAGACCGAGCTGATCCACGATCCCGAGCCCGACAAGCCGACCACCCGCATCAATGACGGCAAGGTCGACAAGCATGGCCGCTTCCTCGCGGGCTCGATGGACATGATGGAATCCGGTCCGATCGGCGCGCTCTACCGCCTCGATCCCGATCTCAGCGTCCATAAGCTCGAGGAAGGCATCATCTGCTCCAACGGCCCCTGCTGGAGCCCCGACGGCAAGACTTTCTATTTCGCCGATTCCTGGTCGGAGGAAATCTCGGTCTATGACTATGACCTCAAGACCGGCACGCCCTCGAACAAGCGCACCTTCTGCTCGGTCAAGGGCACGGGCGGCGCGCCGGACGGCGCCACGGTCGATGCCGAAGGCTATGTCTGGATGGCGCTGGTCTATGTCGGCGAGATCCGCCGCTATGCGCCCGATGGCCGGCTCGACCGCACCATCAAGATGCCGGTGCTGAAGGTGACCAGCGTCAATTTCGGCGGACCCAATCTCGACATCCTCTATGTGACCTCGATGGCGAAACCGCCGCTGCCGCGCTTTCCGGAAGACGGACCGCTCGGCGGCAGCCTCTTCGCCATCACCGGTCTCGGCGTCAAGGGCCTGCCGGAGCCGCGCTTCGCCGGCTGAGCGCCACGAGGGTTCTAGGCCGGATGCTCATACTCCAGCCAGAGCAGCACATCGCGCGTGGTGGCGAGCAGCGGCCCATTTGAGCCTTTCGTGATCTCGATCTCGAAATCCTGGACGGCCTTGGCGCCGGCGATCGCATTCAAGGGCTGCGCGTTGGCGGCGACCCCGTCCGAAAGATGCGCAGCATTCGACGTCGCGATCCCGTCCTTGATCGTGAACGGAATCGTGGCAGCGCCCGCCCGCAGCTTCGCGGTGAAGCTCCCGCTGTCGACGCCCGGCAGCAGCACCGCGATGTTGGTGACTTTGGGTGCTGCGGCAGCGCCGGGGATCGAGAGGTCTGCGGTCTTGAAACGCACCTTGCCGCTGGCTGCGGCGCCTCTCATCGTTCCCAGTCCCGCCGTATCGAGCGACAAGGCCGACGCAAAGAACGCGCGCGAGATCGGCCCCGGCGCGGGGCCGGCCGGGGGCGGGCTGCCATCGAAATTGGCCTGGATGTCGAAGATCAGCAGCACGTCCGTGAGACGCGACAGACCCGTCGCATTGGCCGCGACCGGGAACTCCAGCATCCATTCGGTGGTGAAGCCCGACCCCTCGAAGGGCATCAACTGCTCGCCGGGCATGTCATGGATGGTCATGTCGGTCCGCATGCGGAATTCGCTGATGGGGAGCGCGTCCTCGTAGCGAATGAGAGGCTGGCCCGGTCCCGTGAGGGACGGCCGCAGATAGGACAGGCCCCGGTTCGACAGCACGCCCCTCGGCGCAGGGACCGCGCCGGGCGCTTCGGTCGCGACATCGACCGCCCTGATGCGGTGGGCGAAGGTGCCCGGATGGGAAAGCCGCAGATCGTCATCGGTGAGCGTGAACCGGCAGCTTCCGGTCCGCTTGAGAGCGCCATAGGCCAGGGGCAGGTCGCGCGCCAGCGAGTAGGTCCGCTTGATCGGCAGGACCAGGCGCGCGGATGCCAGCCGCACCGCCTCGAGCTCGGCAAGATCGAGCATCAACCGATCGACACCGGTCACGTCCCTCATCCGGACGTCGAAATAATTGAGCCTGATGATCCGGATCGCACGGCCGATCTGATAGGCGAGCGCGCGCTCCGCGAACCAGCTTGCCTGTGCCGCAAGATCGAGTTGTCGGCGCATGACTCTCGACGCAACATTGGCCAGCGACTGCCAGAAGTCGCGATTGAGGAATCGCTCGGCCTGGAAATTGACGAGGTCGTTGGTATAGGCCAGCTCGGTCGACGCGATCACGCCCTGCAGCTGCGCGATCGTCACCAGCCGCTCCTGCACCCGCACGGCGGCCTGGGCGGCCGGCAAGGCCTCTCCAGACAGGGCCTTCAGCTCGGCGTCCCGTTTCGTCGCCGCGTCCGCCATGCCTTGCAGCGTGATCGTGCTCAATACCGCGAAAACCGCGAAGGCGCCCACGACGCCCGCGGCGCCGACCCCCGTTCCGGCGGCGGCATCGGAGCCAAGGCCCTGCACGGCGGTCTTGGCCTCGGCATCCGTGACAAGACCCGCACCCGTTGCTCCCTCGTAGCCTGTTTTGCCGACATCGACCAGCGAGGAAGCGCTGTCCTTCATGCCTTTGAAGTAGTCCTTGAACTGGCTGAAGATCGAGTTGGAATCGTCGATCTCCTTCTGCTTGGCCGCGATCTGCTTCTGGACTTCCTTGACCAGCCTGTTGGCCACGACGACGCCGTTCTTGGCGATCTCGATCTGCTCGGTCGCGATCTGGACCGAGGCCTGGGCTTTTTTCTGCTGGGCCTGCGCGGCCATGATGTCGAGGTCGAGCTGCTCGAGCCGGGTCATATAGGCGAGGAAGTCGTTCTGCGCGGCCTTGGCACCGGTCGACCAGCGGCCGGCGGCGTCGAGCAGCGTCTTATAGCGCAGCGTCGGGACGGCGTCGTCGCGATAACCGTAGAAATTCAGCCCCGATTTGAGCTGGAACATGGCCAGCTGGGCGCGGCCAACCTGGTTCTGGCGGCGTGGATTTGAGACGCGGCCGAAGGGCGGCAGCAGCAGGACTTTGGCCCGGTAGGCGGGTGTGCCCGGGTCTTCTTCATGGAGGAACAGCACGCCTTTATAAAGCTCGCGTGCCCGTTCCAGGCTGGAAGGTTCATCGTTCCGGTAGAGGATTTCCGCCCATTGCAGCATCGCCTCGGCTTGGACGATGTGGAGGAAGTTCACTTCGAGCGCATGCAGATCCGTCGGCTTCATCTCCGGATTCGGGGCGTTGTTGAAGCCCCAGTCGGTGTATTGCGAGACGAAGGGAGAGGGGGATTGGGGATAGCGCTCGTCGTCATAGGTGAGGCGGGCGGTGTAGGGCCGGTCCCCGCGATCGACGACGTCCTTGCCATAGACGACCTTCCGCGTCTCCCAATGCACGGCATGCAGATCCTTGGTGTGGTCCTTGTTCAAGGCCGCACCCGGCGGCGTCGCGAGCTTGGCGATACCGACATAGAACCCGCTGACCGTCGCAAAGCAGTTGATGGCGGCGGCATGGTCGCCGCGCGCCTGATAGATGAGCCCGCGAAGAATCGGCAGCAGGAAAACCCTTTGATAGCGGACGAGGCGCGTTGCCAGGTCGCGGGCATCGGCGAAGCTGACATTGTCCATCCACAGGTCGGAAAGCCGGGGCAGCTCGAAGAATCGTTCGAAGCCGGTCGCGGGATAGTCGTCGGGAACGCCGGTGAGCTTGAGGATGTCGGTGACGGCGAGGTTCCGGCGTTTCGCAAAGCTCATCGGGCGGGGGAAATTGCTGAGCGGCGATTGCGACGGTTCCCAGTTCTCGCCCGTGGCCGGGCTGGCCTTGGCAGCGCGCAGCAGCGCCTCGGCTTCGTCGGCCAGCCGGAGCGCCTTGGGATATTCCTCTTTGTCGATGGCCGTGATCAGCTCGAAGAGCTTGCGGTCTGCAACCCCGAAGGCGAGCAGGAATTCCGCCGAGCGATGCACCTCGCCGATCGAAGCGAACTGCCCGTTATAGGGCGTGAGCGATTGTGTGAAAGCAATGGTGCGATGGTAGTTGAGGTAGTCCTCGGTCTTCTTGTCCATCCAGGGCTCGCCTCTGACGCAGGCCTGGATCTGGCTCCGCAAGCTGAACAGGTTTTCCGGGTAGAAGGGCTTCTGGCGATCGAGCCATTCCTCGAACCGCAGGAAGAAGGGTGCGGCGCCGACCACATTGTCCCAGAGGATGGGCTTGCCCTCGAAACCCGGAAGCTGCGGAACGATGATGTTCTCTTTCGGCTCGACCGGCCCCTGGGCGGTGTCGCTGAGGATGAGCTTGAGGGTATACACATTGAGCAGCACCGCGCTCGAGAGCACGCTGTCGGGCTCGCCGAGCGGCAGCCGATAGCGGTTTTCGAATTCCGCGACCGTGACCGGCGCGCGGGCGATGAGCTTGTCGAGATAATCCCGGTCCGCCAGGGTTCCTTGACCCGGCACCGATGCGGGCGCCACCGCAAATCCGAAGCCGTTTCCCTTGGGCGCCAGCAGAATTTTCGTCACGATCGGGATCAGGAGCTTGTTGAGACTGATCTCGGTCCGGTTCTGCGTGCGGAAATCCTGGAAGAACCTGCGCACCAGCTGGCGCTCGATGATGGTGGTCCATTGCGTGAGATTGCCGCTGAACCCGACCGCCTGCTGATGGGCATAGAGAACGAAAACGCCGCGCAGATAGTCGCGATAGGACTCGTCGTCGGGGCGTGCCCAGGGAAGGTTGCCGAAGATGGGGGAGTGGTATTCCGGGTCCACCCCCAGCTTCCAGATATCGATCTCGGGCTGATCGCTAATCTCGTATTTGCCGTCGCGCAGCTTCTTGGGGTCGATCAGTCTTGTATCGGCAAGAAGACCCGGTCCGTCGGAGGTCTCGCCACGAAAATCCAGACGCGGATCCGGCTTGATCGCGGCGAGCTTGTCGAGCAGCCCGATCCGCGCCCGTACCGAGAAGGCTTGCAACGGGCTGTCGGGCGCGGGCGCGCCCAGATCGGCCGCGACTTCGTTCATGCGAACGCGCCGCGAAGCCGTCAGGAAGTCGGCCAGAACGCCAAGGCTCGGTTTCTTCGGCGCCTCGCCGGCGCTGAGCGGGATCTCGATCGGGCTGGCCGGCGTTGCCACGATGCGAAGGTCGACATCCGCCAGCGCCGTGCCGTCGCCATCGGCGACGCGCATCGCCAGAACCGCATCGCTGCTGTTGCAGAGGAAAACGGGAAGCCCCGCCATCCCGCCGCGATCGAGGTCGATCTGGAATTGTCCGTCGGGGCCTGAGACGGCGGAACCGATCGGCTTCCCGCCCTTCTTGCCGGCTCCCGGCCGGCACAACGCCTCGACCTGAAGCCCCGCGAGGGCGACATCGGATCCCTTGTGGAATAGCCGTCCACGAATCTGGAGCGCGTCGGATTGGATAAAGACGTCGAAGACCTGATGCTTGGGCGGCGCAGGCGGCCGCTTTTCCGAGCCTTTGGGCATGAGTCCCCCCACAGCTTCGCTGCTGAACTTCCACGGGGCCCGAAAGGCGCGTTTGAGTGGGCTCTTGGCGGCCGATGACTCTCAACGCTTCGTAATCTTCGCATGGAACGCCCGGGGCTAACGCCGTTTATTACCGGCGGGGCCGTGGAAATATCGCCTGCCGGCGGAGGCGCGGCTTCGCTTCCTATTCCGCAACTGCGTAAGGGGACATCGGGGGTTGTTGTTCCGGAATCGATTCCGCTTTGTCCAGCGCGGATTTAGGAAAACGATTGCTGCTTTTTTCATCAATGTTGCAGCGCCGTTCCCAACGCAATCCCTGCCGGAAAGTCGGGGCTGGGCAAAAACAAGGCAGCCCTGATGCCGTCTTGACCAGGGTTTTGCCTTGATGGCAGGCTGAGGCGATCAAAAAAGCGGCGGACGCCTCGCCTCCGAGCCTCAACCGGGACAGGCGGACCGCCAATAAAAGGAAATCCTTTTCCCTTGGATCTGCCTCCGGGGAAAAGCCATTGGGAGGCAGGCATGGTCTCGATCGACCTCCTCGTTCCCGCCCGGAACGAGCTCGGCGAAGGCCCCTTGTGGGACGTCGCGGAGCAGCGGCTCTACTGGATCGACAGCCTCGGCAAGTCGATCTGGAGCTGCAACGAGGCGGGCCACGACGTGCGCTGGTGGCCGGTGCCCGAGCATATCGGCTCGATGGCCCTGCGTGAGCGCGGGGGTGCTGTCCTGGCGCTGCGCAACGGATTCCATTTCTTCGATTTCGCGACGGCGAAGGCGACGCCCATCGCCGATCCCGAGGCCGATCGCCCCAACACGCGCTTCAATGACGGCAAGGTCGACCGCCGCGGCCGCTTCATCGCCGGCACGATGGATTATGAGGAGAAGCGCGACAATTGCGGCCTGCACAGCCTCGGCACCGACGGCCGCACGCAGCAGCTCGATCACGGCATCATCTGCTCGAACGGCCCCTGCTGGAGCCCGGACGGCAAGACCCTCTATTTCGCCGACACCTGGAAGAAGACGATCTACGCCTATGATTACAACCTCGCCACGGGGGCCGCGACCAACAAGCGCCCCTGGGTGGTGACGAAGGATCCGGGCGCTCCCGACGGCTCGACTGTCGATGCCGAGGGCTTCATCTGGAACGCGCAGGTCTATGGCAACCGGATCGTGCGCTATGCGCCGGACGGGCGCATCGATCGCGAGATCGAGTTTCCGGTGCGCAGCCTCACCAGCGTCATGTTCGGCGGCCGCAATCTCGACACCCTCTATGTCACCTCGATGGCGCGCGCGATCAACGGCGTGCCGCCGAAGGAGGCGGAGGCCGGTCATCTTTTCGCGGTGAAGGGGCTGGGCGTGCGCGGCCTGCCCGAACCTCGTTTCGCCGGCTGAGAGAGAACGGGGCGCAATGACGATGACGCGACCTGCCATTGGCAGCGGACCGATCCGGGGAATCAGGGGCTCCCGCCCCTCCGGAAAGGTGACGATCGAGCATGTGGCGGAGAAGGCCGGCGTCTCGATCGCGACCGTGTCGCGCGTCCTCAACGGCATCGATAAGAAGGTCTCGGAGGAGACCATCGAGCGTGTCCGCGCGGTCATCACCGAGATGGGCTATCGCCCGACGCGGGTGGGGCGCGCGCTGCGCCGGCTCGAAAGCCATCTGGTCGGCATGCTGATCCCCGACACCACCAACGCCTTCTATGCCGCGATCGCCCATTCGGTCGAGGCGGCGCTGCGCGCCGATTCGACCGCGATGATCCTCTGCAACACCGCCGAGAATCCGGTCGTGCAGGATGCCTATCTCGACGAGATGGAGGCCCATCTCGCCCGCGGCATCGCCCTTCTGGGTGCCGTCGCGAGCCCGGGCCTCGAGCGGCTGGTGGCGAGTGCCGCCCCGCTCGTCTTCATGAACCGCAAGCCCCCCATGCCGGGCGGCGGCCCCTTCGTCGGGATCGACAATTACGCGGCCGGTCGCGAGATCGGCACGCATTTCGTCGAGCGCAGCTACCAGCGCTGTGCGGTCATCCATGGCCCCGCGGCCTCGTCGGCCAGCCGCGAGCGCTTCGAGGGCTTCCGCGACGGACTCGCCGCCGAAGGCGTCAGGCTCGACGACCGCAACGTGCATGAGGCGGCCCTCACCATGTCGGCGGGCTATTCTGCCGCGGTCGAGCTGCTGGATCGCCAGCCCCTGCCGCGCGCGGTCTTCTGCGGCAACGATCTCATCGCCTATGGCGTCCATCGGCGCTGCCGCGAGGTGGGCTTGCGCGTGCCGGCGGATGTCGCGCTGTTCGGTTTCGACGACAATCCCCTGAACGAATGGCTGGCCCCCTGGCTCAGCACCGTTCATGTGCCCTATGAGCAGTTCGGGCCGGCGGCCCAGCGCGTGTTCCAGCGCCTGTGGGACGCCAAACCCGGCATCCGGCAGCATCAGGAACTGCTGCCCTATCGCCTCGTCTTCCGGGCATCCGCATGAGCGCGGGTCCGCCCTTCCTGCTCTCGACCATCAGGGGTTTTCGGTCGAGTTCGGCTACCGGCTTGTTTCAATGAAGGAGTTGCTTGGCTGACGACATCACTGGCCTACCGGCGTGCACGGGCTACCCATCGATCGCAAGTAAAAACCAACGGGAGGAAAGAATGCGCATTTCGATCAGACGAGTCCTGATAGGCCTGGCAGGCGCCATGGCCCTCAGCCTCGGATTGGCGTCCCATCCGGGCGACGCGGCTGCCGAAAAATACAAGATCTATCTGAGCATGAGCTTCATTGGTAACGACTGGCAGGCCGAGGCGGCGAACATGATCAAGGCCATGGCGGCGCACAAGTCGATGGCCGACAAGGTCGATCTGCAGATCCAGGTGGCGGGCCCGAACGCCCAACGCCAGATCCAGCAGATCAACTCGATGGTGCAGGCGGGCGCCAAGGCGATCATCGTGTTCCCGATCTCGCCGACGGCGCTCAATCAGGTGGTGAAGAACGCCTGCGACAAGGGCGTCGTCGTCATCGCCTATGACGCCGAGATCACCGAGCCTTGCGCCTATAACGTCCATATCGACCAGCATGAAGCGGGCCGCGTCACGGCCGAATGGCTGGCGAAGAAGCTGAACGGCAAGGGCGACATCGTCATCCTGACCGGCGTGCCGGGCACGTCGGTCGATACGCAGCGCACCGAAGCCGCGAAGGAAGTCTTCGCGAAATATCCGGACATCCACATCGTCGCCGAGTCCGTCGGCATGTGGAGCCAGGCCGTGTCCCGCACCGAGCTGTCGAAGATCCTCGCCACGCGCGGCTGGGACAAGATCGACGGTCTCTGGCTGCAGGTCGGTTGCTACACCGCGAACTCGATGCAGGTCGAATCCGGCATCAGCCCGGACAAGCTCAAGCCCTGCTCCGGTGAAGGTGCCAATGGCGGCCGCATCCAGATGCTGCCGGTCGGTACCGAAGTCGAAGGGGCGAACGCGACCTACACGCCGATGAATGCGCCGCGCATCTCCTACGCCTCCCCGCCCTATTCGGGCGCGCTGGCGCTGAAGCTCGCGGTGCAGAAGCTCGACGGCAAGGAAATCCCGAAGCTGACCATCCTGCCGCTGCCGCTCGTCACCAACGACACGATCAAGCTCTGCAAGGAAGGCACCTGGGCGGAAATGAAGGCGGGCTGTAATGCCTTCCAGCCGTCGCTGGTTCCGAATCCGGGTTGGTTCGCCTCGATCTACTCCGAACAGACCCCCGAGGTCGGCCTGCAAGGCGCCCTCGTCGGTCAGCCGGAAGAATGATCTGACGCTTGGCAAAGGTTGCCGGTGGCGGACGGGCTTCGGCCCGTCGCGCTGCCGGCAACCGGCGCCGAATTTGATTTGAGACGCCGAAGCATGGCCGAGAAGCAAGGTTCCTGAATCCGATGGACGCAACGCAGCCCGCCATTTCGATCCGCAACGCGCGCAAGGCGTTCGGCGCCACGGTCGCCCTCGACGATGCCAGCTTCGATGTCACGGCGGGAACCGTTCATGCGCTGCTGGGCGAGAACGGTGCCGGAAAATCGACCATGGTCAAGATGCTGAGCGGGCTGTTGCACCCCGACAGCGGCGAGATCCGGGTGTTCGGCCAGGGTTGCCATCTCTCCAGCTCGCGCGATGCCCATCGCCTCGGCATCCAGACCGCGTTCCAGGAAATGACCCAGGTGCGCGACCTCACGGTCACGCAGAACATGCTGCTGCCCTACGAGCCGGTTTCCTGGTGGGGCTCGGTGCGCCGCCGCACGGCGGAGCAGATCGTCAAATCTCATCTCGAATCGCTGGGCCTCGGCGAGATCGATCCCCGCGCCGAAGTGCGCGACCTCGATCTGCCGCTGCGCCAGAAGATCGAGATCGCCCGTGCCATCCTGCGCCGTCCGCGCATCCTGCTGCTGGACGAGCCGACCTCGACGCTGTCGGGCCGCGACATCGACTGGCTGGGCGACCTCATCGCCAGGCTCAAGGCGAATGGCACCACCGTTGTCTTCATCTCGCACCGCATGCCCGAGGTGCGCCGCTTCTGCGACGTGCTCACGGTCTTGCGCAACGGCAAGGATATCGGCACCTCGCAGGTCGACGCGATCAGCGACGACGAGGTCATCCGCATGATCATCGGCCGTTCGCTGGCGGCGACCTTTCCGCCGCGCAAGCCGCCACGCCCCCCAACCGGGGCGGCGGCACTGGCCGGCCATCATCTCTGCACCGGCGGTCGCCTGGCCGATGCCTCCTTCGCGCTGGCACCTGGCGAGGTGCTGGGCATTGCCGGCTTGCAGGGCATGGGTCAGCTCGAGCTGTTCCTCGCCTGCTTCGGCATGACACGGCTGCAGTCGGGCAGTATCGAGGTCGACGGCAAGCCGATCTTGCTCGCTTCGCCCAGGGATGCGGTCCGCGCCAACATCGGCATCAGCCTGGTGCCGGAGGACCGCAAGACCGAGGCCCTGTTCCTGAAGCTCGACGGCCTGCGCAACATGTCGCTGCCGATCATCGACCGCTTCACGCGGTTCGGCTTCATCGACAAGGCGGCGGAGCGCGAGGCGGTCGGTCGGGTGCTCGATCGCGTCCAGGTCGAGCCGCGGGCCCTCTATACCCGCATCTCGGCCTTCAGCGGCGGCAACCAGCAGAAGATGGCGATCGGCAAATGGCTGCTGGCCGAGAGCCGGACCTTGCTGATGTATGACCCCACACGTGGCGTCGATGTCGGCACCAAGCATGAGCTTTACATGCTGATCCGCGATTTCGCCGATGCCGGCGGCGCGGTGCTGTTCTATTCGACCGAGATCGCGGAGCTGGTCAATCTCTGCGACCGCGTCCTGGTGATGTATGGCGGCCGCGTCGTGCGCGAGCTGGCGAACAGCGAGATCTCCGAAGAGGGGATCATGCGCGCGGCCTTGGGCGAGACCAATGACGAGGCGGCCAAGAATGGCGCCGCCAGCCGGCCGATCGCCGCCGCCGTCGGAGGCATGCACTGATGGCGACGCTCGCGCTCAATCGCGGCCGGCCTTCGCGACTGGCGGCATCGCTGGTCCGCAACCGAGGCCTCCTCGTCGTCATCGCCGTCTTCGTGGCGCTGCTCTCCTTCATCATGGCGATCACGCCGGGGCCCTTCAGCTATTTCGAAGTCAGCTTCATGTCGAGCGGCAGCGCCAGCCTGGCGCTCGCGGCCATGGGGCAGACCGTCGTGATCCTCAGCGGCGGCTTCGATCTCTCCGCGGGCGCCGTGGTGTCGCTGGTCAATGTCGTGCTGGCGACGCAGATGCAGGACAGCGCCGCTTCCCAGATCAGCATGGCTTTCCTCGCCATCGGGGTGGGGGCTGCGGTCGGCGCCTTCAACGGTTTCTTCGTCGCCTTCGCGCGGCTGCAGCCGATCGTCGTGACGCTCTCGACCATGTTCCTGGTGCGCGGCGTCACCCTGCTGATCCTGGACAAGCCCGGCGGCATGATCGCGCCTGAATTCTCCACCTTCTTCACCGGCGACGCGATCCCCGGCATCCTGCCGGCGCCGCTGGTGGTGCTGGCGGTGGCGGCGGTTATCTGGCTGCTGATCAAGAACTCCCGCTACGGTACCGGCCTCTATGCCGTCGGCAGCGACGAGGACGCCGCGCGCTCGGCCGGCATCCGCGTGCGCTGGATCAAGTTCTTCACCTACACGATCGCGGGCGGCTTCTATGGCGCGGCCGGCATGTTCATCAGCGCCCAGACCGGCGGCGGCGATCCTTTGATCGGCAATCCGGTCCTGCTGCAGACTTTCACCGCGGTGGTGCTGGGCGGAACGCTCCTGGGCGGCGGTCGGGGCGGCGCCATCGGCTCGATCGTCGGCGCCTACACGCTGACCTTGATGGTCAATATCCTGCTGGTGCTCAACGTCTCGGCCTATTACTCGTCGGTGACCGAGGGCGTCGTGCTGGTCCTGGCGGTGCTGGCCGGCTCGATCAATCGGCAATCGCCGATCGCGCATTATTTCCATCAGGTCCGGCTCAACCTCAAGGCCCGGCGCGAGGGATCGCTGCCCTCGCATTTCCTCCACAGTGAGAAAGCCCGGCCGGCGCCGCGGCTCGCCACCCAATCGCGTGCCGCCGCCGAAGCCCAGAAAGTTCCCTGGTATCGGCGCAACGCCGAGCTGCTGCGGTTCGTCATGCCGGCCTATGTCTGCCTCATCGCCGTGATCGTGGTGACGCAGGTCGTCTATGGCGGCCACACGATCTTCGGCTGGAAATATTATGATTCGCTGATCGTGCTGGGTTCCTTCCTGGCGATCCTGGCGCTGGGGCAGGGCAGCGCCATCCTGACCGGCGGCCTCGACCTTTCCATTCCCTGGACCATCGGCTTCTGCGGCATCCTCGCCGCCGGCCTCATCCGCGGTTCCGACGAGGCGGCTGTCTGGGTCATCCCGATGGTGCTGGCGATCGGCGCGCTGATCGGCACCTTCAACGGGCTGGGCGTGGTGCTGCTGGGCCTGCCGCCGATCGTCATCACGCTCGCCACCAACGGCATCCTCCAGGGCTTCGCGCTGGTCTACAGCAACGGCACGCCCGACGGCTTCTCCTCGCCCACCTTGCGCTGGTTCATGACGGGGACCTTCCTCGGCGTCACGCCGGTGGTGGTACTGGTGGTGCTCTTCGTCTCCGGCGCCCTGGTGCTGCTGGGACGCACGGCCTTCGGGCGGCGGGTCTATGCGGTCGGCAACAGCGCCAGGGTCGCGACCCTGTCGGGTGTCGGCGTCGGCAGCACGCTCATCGGCGTCTACGCCTTGAGCGGTTTCTGCGCCGCGCTCGTCGGCATCCTGCTGACGGGCTTCAGCGGCCAGGCCAGCCTTGGCATGGGCGATGAATATCTGCTGCCGTCGATTGCCGTGGTGGTGGTGGGCGGCACGCTCATCACCGGCGGTCGCGGCCATTATGCCGGCATGCTGGGCGGCGTGCTGCTGCTGACGGCGTTGTTGACGCTGCTGGCGGGGACGACGCTGCCCCATGCGGTGCGGGACATCATTTTCGGTCTGGTCGTGCTGGGCGCCGTGCTCGTCCTGCGCGAGCGGTCTGCGTGAGCAAGTAGGGTCATCATGGCGGAACAAACTATTTCGGGTATCAAACCGGGCCTGCGCGTCATCGTCACCGCCGGCGCCAGCGGGATCGGTCGGGTGGTGGCCGAGACCCTGCGGGCGCATGGCGCGCGCATCCATGTCTGCGACGTGTCGCAGGAGGCGCTCGACGCCTGCCGCAAGGCGCTGCCCGATGTCGGCACCACGCTGGCCGACGTCTCCGACGTCAAGCAGGTGGACAGGTTCTTCGACGCGGCGCTCTCGGCGATGGGCGGGCTCGACGTGCTGGTGAACAATGCCGGCATCGCGGGGCCGACGGCGGGGGTGGAGGACATCGATCCGGCCGAATGGGACCGGACCGTCGCCATCAATCTCAACGGCCAGTTCTATTCCGCACGCAAAGCCGTGCCGGCGCTACGCAAGACCCAGGATGGCGCCATCATCAACATGTCGTCGGTGGCGGGGCGGCTCGGCTATGCCTATCGCACGCCCTACGCCGCCACCAAATGGGCGATCGTGGGATTCACCCAGAGCCTGGCGAAGGAGCTCGGGCCGGCTGGGATCCGGGTCAATGCCATTCTCCCCGGAGTCGTCGAGGGCCCGCGCATCGAGCGCGTGATCTCCGCGCGCGCCCAGGCAACCGGCGTGCCCTACGAGACCATGGAAATGGAATATAAGAACAAGGCGTCGCTGCGCCGCATGGTGAGCGCGCAGGATGTCGCCAATATGGCGCTGTTCCTCTGTTCGCCGGCCGGGCGCAATATCTCGGGCCAGGCGCTCAGCGTCTGCGGCAATGTCGAAACGCTGTGAGCGTGCAACTGATGCCTGTCATCGCCGGACCTGATCCGGCGATCCAGGGGCTGAAGGACTGGATGCCCGGATCAACTCCGGGCATGACAGGAAACAGCGAAAGCAAACTGAAAGAGGATCGTTTCCCTTGTCATCGATAATGGACGGCTCATGACCAGCAAACTCGTTCCTAAAGTCGCCGTCGTTGGCGCCGGTCTGATCGGGCGCGCCTGGGCGATCACCTTTGCGCGGGGCGGGGCCCATGTCGCCCTCTATGATCCCCAGGCGGGGGCCGCGGCGGCGGCGCTGGGTTTCGTCGACGGGGTGCTGGACGATCTCGCGGCTAACGGTTTGCTGCGCGGCGCGAGCCCGGCGATCGTGCGCGGGCGGATGAGCGTCGCTGCGAGCCTCAAGGAAGCGCTTGAGGGTGCCGTCCATGTCCAGGAGAACGCGCCCGAGAAGCTCGAGGCCAAGATTCCGATCTGGGCCGAGATGGACGCCGTCGCCGGGCCCGACGCGATCCTGGCGAGCTCGACCTCCGCCATCCTGCCCTCGAAATTTACCGAGACGTTGAAGGGCCGCCATCGCTGCGTCGTGGTGCATCCGATCAATCCGCCCTATCTGGTGCCGGCGGTCGAGGTGGTGCCGGCGCCCTGGACCGCGCAGGCGACGGTCGATCGCACTGCGAAATTCATGCGCGAGCTGGGCCAGGCGCCGATCGTGATGAAGCGCGAGCTCGACGGCTTCGTCATGAACCGTATGCAGGGGGCATTGCTGCAGGAGGCCTTCCGCCTCGTGGCCGATGGCTATGCCACGGCCGAGGATATCGATATCGGCATCCGCGACGGGCTGGGCTTGCGCTGGGCCTTCATGGGACCGTTCGAGACCATCGATCTCAATGCGCCCGGCGGCGTGCGCGACTATATCGCGCGCTATGAGGGCATCTATCGGCGGCTCTGGCCGAGCCAGCAGCATATCGCCTCCTGGGCGGCGACCTCTGACCAGGTGGAGAAGGAGCTGGAAGCCGGACTGCCGCGCGACCGGTTGGACGAACGTCAGGCCTGGCGCGACCGCCGGCTGATGGCGCTGGTCGCGCATAAGCGCGACGCCTCACAGAAGATCAAGAAGTAAAGGAGCCAGACCATGGCACAAGCACGCAAGGTCATCATCACCTGCGCGGTGACGGGATCGATCCATACCCCCACCATGTCGGAATATCTGCCGATCACGCCGGACGAGATCGCCAAGGAATCGATCGCCGCCTGGGAGGCGGGCGCCTCGATCATCCATCTCCATGCGCGCGATCCCAAGGACGGGCGCCCGACGCCCGATCCCAAGGTCTTCATGGAGTTCCTGCCGCGCATCAAGCAGAACACCGACGCCGTCATCAACATCACCACCGGCGGCGGCCATGGCATGACGCTGGAGCAGCGCCTCGCGGCCCCGCTCCAGGCCAGCCCCGAGATGACGTCGCTCAATATGGGCTCGATGAATTTCGGCCTCTATCCGATGCTCGACCGCTACAAGACCTTCAAATATGAGTGGGAGCAGAAGCATCTCGAGAACAGCCGCGACTTCATCTTCCGCAACACCTTCAAGGATATCGAATATGTGCTGAAGGAGCTGGGCGAGGGGCATGGCACGCGGTTCGAGTTCGAATGCTACGATGTGGGCCATCTCTACACCCTGGCGCATTTTCTCGACCGCAAGCTGGTGAAGCCGCCGCTCTTCGTGCAGACGATCTTCGGCATCCTCGGCGGCATCGGCGCCGATCCGGAGAACCTGATGCATATGCGCCGCATCGCCGACAAGCTGTTCGGCGAGGACTACCAGTGGAGCGTGCTGGCGGCGGGCCGCCACCAGATGCCGTTCGTCTCGATGGCGGCGCTCAATGGTGGCAATGTCCGCGTCGGCCTCGAGGACAGCCTCTATCTCGGCAAGGGCCAGATGGCCAAGAGCAACGCCGACCAGGTCCGCAAGATCCGCCACATCATCGAGACGTTGTCGATGGAGGTCGCGACCGCGGCCGAAGCGCGCCAGATCCTCAAGCTCAAGGGCGGGGATAAGGTGACGTTTTAGGTTGATCGCTGCGCAATTCTGTCCGATCGCTTCGCTCTACTTTTAAGCTACGAGCGAGATTGGGGATCGGGGCCGCCGTCTTGTCTTGAAGCAACCCCTCCCCCTGACCCCCTCCCGCAAGGGGAGGGGGCGAGAGCATTTTGAACCGCTCCGTCTTCTCTTCATCCGTCGCGCCACATCAGCGATGAATCAAGAATTGTCCCAGCCCCCTCCCCTTGCGGGAGGGGGTTAGGGGGAGGGGTTCTTTCAGAAGAGATCGTCACTCCACCCCCCCGTACTCTGAGTCGCGCGCGAGCCGACGAGCGGTCGTGGCTTGACGGCTCTCTATCATATAGACATAACTATATCATATTGTGATATATCGGCCTTACCGTATTCCGGCGCCGCGACCCAGGGGAATGATGACCGACCGCTTCGACCGCTGGCTGCCCTGGATCTATTCGCTGCCGATGATCGCTTTCGTCGGGCTGACCTTCGCCTATCCGACCTTGAGCCTGCTCACCTACAGCGTCGAGCATGTCGGGCGCTCGGCCTACCTGCCGACCACCTTCGTCGGGCTCTCGAATTTCGGTTACATCGCGACCGATTCGCTGTTCCATCGCGCCATCGGCAACAATCTGCGGCTCTTCCTCTGCGTGCCGGTGCTGCTGGTCTTGAGCGTTCTCCTGGCGCAGTTGCTCCATGACCGGCCGCGGGGCTGGAAGATCTATCGCTCGATCCTCTTCATCCCCTACATCCTGTCGATCCCGGTTGTCGGCGTCGTGTTCGGTTATCTCTTCCAATATCAGGGACAGTTGAACACGGGCCTGCGCGCGCTGGGGCTCGATGCGCTGGCGGCCGACTGGCTCGGCAGCCCGGCCTTCGCGATGCCGACCATCATGTTCGTCATCATCTGGAAGGAGCTGGGCTTCGGCATCATCCTCTGTCTGGCGCGGCTCAGCAGCGTGGGCGAGCAATATTACGAGGCGGCGCGGGTCGACGGCGCCAGCTGGTTCCAGGTGCTGCGCTATGTGACGGTGCCGCAGCTGATCCCGACGCTCGCCTTCTATGCGATCGTCGAGCTGATCAACATGCTGTCCTGGGTGTTCTCCTACGTCTATGTGATGACCCTCGGCGGTCCGCAGAACAGCACCGTCGTCGCCGAGTTCTACATCTATCAGCAGGTGTTCCAGAACAGCCAGATCGGCGTGGGTGCCGCCGCCGGCGTCGTGCTGCTCTGTATCGTCGGGCTGCTGCTGGCCGTGCGCCAGTGGCTGACCGGCAGATTGGCGATCTATGAAAGCGAATAGCCAGGCGAGCGGCTGGCCCGCCAAGGCTCTGCAGCACGGCACCTTGATCGCCTTCGCCGGCATCGCCCTGCTGCCGCTCTATTTCATGCTGGTCAGCGCCTTCAAGACGCGCGACGAGTTCCTGAGCAACCAGTTCGGGCCGCCGGAAGCGCCGGTGCTCTCGACCCTGGTCCAGTCGCTGGCCGGCGGCGACCTCTTCCACTGGGTGCTCAATTCGCTGGCGGTGACCGTCGGCTCGGTCCTGCTCTCGACCGCGCTGGCGGCCCTCGCCGCCTATCCGATCGCGCTGATGAAGTGGCGCGCGGGACCTTACGTGCTGGGCGTGCTGATCGCGCTCATGGTCGTGCCGCCGATCGTGCTGGTCATCCCGCTCTTCCAGATCGCCGCGGGCCTGCGCCAGCTCAACACTTACCAAACCGTCATCGTCATCTATACGGGCATGCTGCTGCCCTTCTCGACCTTCCTGCTGGCGAGCTTCTTCCGCACGCTATCGCCCTCGCTGGTCGAGGCGGCGCGCATGGATGGCGCCGGGAGCTGGCGCATCTTTCGCTCGATCCTGTTGCCCTTGTCGGGTCCGGCGCTCGCGACCGTGGTCACGGTCCAGGCACTCTGGGTCTGGAACGAGCTTCTGATCGCCATCGTCTTCCTGCAGAGCGACCATCTGCGCACGCTCATGGTCGGCCTCACGGTCTATAATTCGCGCTATCGGATCGATGTGCCGATGGTGATGGCCGGCATGCTCTGGGGCACGCTCCCCATGCTTCTGCTCTATCTGGCCGGCCAGCGATTCTTCATCCGCGGCCTGACCGCCGGCGGCGTCAAGGGCTGAGCGGCCCCGATTGCCGAATCGACGGATGCTGTATGCTGACGATGACCCTGTTCGTAGTCGAGTTCCTCTTGCCCATCATGATTGGTTACCGCGTCCCATGATTACGGCCCGTCCGAAAGAAGCGGAGCCGGCCCCGCGCGTGCAGTCGGTCGATCGCGCCATGCGCATCCTCTTCGCCGTGGCGCAAAGCAAGGATGGGTTGAAGGCGGCCGAGGTCGTCGCCTCCACGGGCCTGCCGCGCCAGGCCTGCTATCATCTGCTCCATACGCTGGTCGCGACCGGCATTCTGACCCGCTCGGGGCCGGGCAAATATGTGCTGGGCCTTCGGGTCGGCATGCTGATCGAGGGCTTCAAACGCCAGCTGGCGCCGCCGGAGCATCTGGCCCCGGTGGTGCGGAAGATCGCCGAGGAAACCGGCGAGACCGCCTATGCGTCGGGCTGGTGGGACGGCGAGATCGTGACCTTGGTGACGGCGCGCGGCACCAGCTCGGTGCAGGCGATCGAGGTTTCGCACGGGACCTATTTCGACGCCCATGCCCGGGCCTCGGGCAAGCTGCTCCTGGCCTATTCCAGCGAGCAGGTCCGCACCGACTATCTCTCGAGCCACCGGCTCAGCCCGCGAACGCGCAAGACCATCACCACCCTGCCGAAGCTCTATGAGGAGTTCGAGCGGATCACGGCGCAAGGCTACGCGACCGATCTCGAGGAATTCTCTACCGGCCTCTGCTGCCTCGCGGTCGGGCTCGGTGGCGGCACGCAGCCCTTCGCGCTCACCATGTCGGCGCCGACCGACCGGTTCGAGCAGATGTTCCCGACCTATCTGTCGATCATGAAAAGGATCGCCGGCGAGCTCACCTGAGCGCCGCGTCGAACGGGGCGGAACGGGCCCGGAAGTCCGGGATTCCGGACTTGACGGCTTGTATCATACCGTGATGATCTATCGCTATATGATGATTTCGGGATAACCGATCTCGCAACAGGGGGAGCCTATGGGCGAGCTTTTCGAGATTCACGAGGAAGAGTTCCGCCGCTGCATCCTGCTCGGCCCCGAGCTCGAGAAGCTCTACACCGGCACCCAGTTCGGCGAGGGCCCGGTCTGGTTCGGCGATGCCAACAGCTTCATCTGGAGCGACATCCCCGGCAACCGGCTGCTGCGCTACATCGACGGCAACGTCTCGGTCTTCCGCAGCCCGAGCAACCATACCAACGGCAATACGCGCGACCGCCAGGGCCGGCTCCTGAGCTGCGAGCATAGCGGCCGGCGCGTGACCCGCACCGAGCATGACGGTTCCATCACCGTCATCGCCGATTCCTACCGCGGCAAGAAGCTGAACTCGCCCAACGACATCGTCGTGAAGTCGGACAACTCGATCTGGTTCACCGATCCCTCCTACGGGATCATGAACGACTGGGAAGGCATCAAGGCGCCGCAGGAGCAGCCCGGCAATTACGTCTATCGCGTCGATCCGCATCATGGCGAGGTCACGCTTGTGGTCGACGATTGCGAGTTCCCCAACGGTCTCGCCTTCAGCCCCGACGAGAAGATCCTCTATGTCTCCGACACCGGCTTCACCGAACGTGCGGGGGGCCCTCATCACATCCGCGCCTATGACATGGTGGGCGAGGCCAAGCCCACGCGCAGCCGCGTCTTCGCCGAGGTCAATCCCGGCTGCTCGGACGGCTTCCGCCTCGATACCGAGGGCTATATCTGGACCAGTGCGGGCGACGGCGTGCATCTGTTCTCGCCGGGCGGGGCCCTGCTCGGCCGCATCAAGGTTCCGGAATACATCACCAACCTCACCTTCGGCGGGCCCCGCAAGAGCCGCCTCTTCATGACCGGCCCCAACTCGCTCTGGGCGATCTATGTCAACCGCACGGGCTGCCTCAACGCCTGAAACGGCGAGAGGTCCGTCGCCACGCCTGCATCACAGTTCCTGCCAATAAGAAACAACTCTGTGGAGGCCTTCATCATGAGAATGCTCGATCGATTGAAGCGTGTCGGATTGGCGGCCGCCCTGCTCAGCGCGCTGGGCGCGGGCTCGGCATCCGCGGACGGACTGGGAAGCGCCTATGACCCGGCCGGCGCCGGCAAGGCGACGCTCACCCTCTGGTGGCTCGGCAACCAGGAGGTTCCGGGCATCGAGGACTGGATGAAGGAATCGATCGGCCTCTACCAGAAGAAATATCCCAACATCACCGTCACCGCGGTGCTGCAATCGACCGACACCTACACCACGATCCAGGGCACGGCCTGCAAGGGCGGCACGGGTCCCGACCTCTGGTACAATTGGGGCGGCATCTGGTCGCTGGAGCAGGTCTGGGGCGGCTGCACCGTTCCCAATGAAGAGGCCTTAAGCGCGGAAGACATCAAGGCCGTGCCGACCGTGGCCTCGACCCGGTGGAACGGCAAGACCTGGCTCTATCCGGTCGATGCCCGCATCTATCCGGTCATCTACAACAAGACGCTTTTCAGCAAGGCGGGGCTGGACCCGGCGAAGCCGCCGCAGAGCTGGGCCGAGTTCATCGCCGCCGCCGACAAGCTGAAGAAGGCCGGTATCGATCCCCTGGTCGTCGGCCTCAAGGACGGCTTCGGCGGCGAGATGCTGGCCGCCGCGTTCCAGGCGCAGGTCTATACCGTGCCGGAACTGCTGCAGATGACGATCGGCGGCGATTTCACCGATGCCAAGTGGAAGTCCTGGATCGAGAAGGTCCATGAGCTGAAGCCCTATTTCAACAACGACACCAACTCGATCAATTTCGCCGACGGGCTGGGGCGATTCCAGCAGGGCCAGGCGGCGATGATCTTCGCGGCTCCCGGCTTCCAGCAGATGATCGTCGAGATGGAGAAGGGCGGCGCCGAGGTCGGCATCATGAAGGTGCCGGTCTTCGGGACGGGAGCCGAGGCCAAGCTGCTCTATATGGACACACCCGGCTTCCAGGTCACCAGCTTTGCCAAGAACAAGGCGCTGGCCGGCAACTTCCTGGCCTTCCTCCACACCCAAGACCGGATGAAGGCGCTTTACGGGAATGTCGGCGATCTGCCGAACGATTCCCGCTGGGATACCTCCCAGATCACCCGGCCGACCGACAAGCAGCTGATGGAATGGACCAAGCCCGGCGTCAGCTTCTACCGCGCCAATTTCTATCCGACCGACCTGGACGTGAACGGCAACTTCGTCGTGTTCCAGGGCATCCTCGGCGGCGACATGACGGTCGACCAGGCGGCGGCCACCTATCAGGACGTCATCACCAAATGGCGCAGCCTGCATGGCGACGAGATCGCGAACTACAAGACCTGGGCCGAGTCTTTCGGCCAGTAGCCGAAAGCCCCGCCTCATACGGACGAACCCTTCCGCCCCGGCGTCAAGCCGGTGGCGGAAGGCCGGCTGAGGGAAGCGGCCGTCCGCCCTCTACAGCTTCCGTCGAAACCCCGCTGTCTGGTCACGCCTGAGAGACAAAGGAAGAGTCGCGTCATGACGCTCGCCAACGCCCCCAAGCCGATCAAGCCGGAGGATGCGGGCTTCGCCATGGCGGCCTACCGGCAGATGCTGTTCCTGCGGGCCTTCGAGCAGCGCTGCCTCGATCTCAGTACCGCCACGCCGCCGGTCGTCGCCGGCTCGATCCATCTCTGCGCCGGCCAGGAAGCGGTGCCCATCGGTGCCATGGCGGCGCTAGGCCCCGAGGACCAGATCGTCGCCACCTATCGCGGCCATGGCTGGGCGCTCAGCGGCAAGCTCGATCCGCAGGAGGTGTTCGCCGAGGTCTGCCACCGCGCCGATGGCGTGAATGGCGGCCGGGCGGGATCGGCCCTGATCACTGCGCCCTGGGCCGGCTTCATCGGCGAGAACTCGATCGTCGGTGCCGGCGGACCGATCGCCTGCGGCGTGGCGCTCGCGGCCCAAGCCAAGAAGACCGGCGGCATCGTCACCGTCTCCTTCGGCGACGGCGCCACCAGCCAGGGCGCGCTGCATGAGAGTCTGGTCTTCGCCGCGGCCCACGACCTGCCGGTGATCTTTCTCTGCGAGAACAATGGCTGGTCGGAGATGACCGCGAGTTCGGCCATCATCAGGATCGACCGGCTTGCCAAGCGCGCCAACGGCTATGGCATGGTCGGTGCCACCATCGACGGTGTCGACCCGATCGCCGTGCGCGATACGATCGCGCAGGCGGCCGAGCGCGCGCGGAGCGGCGGCGGCCCCAGCTTCGTCGAATGCCGCGTCTCGCGGCTCTGGGGTCATTATAACCGCGACATCGAGCATTACCGGCCGAAGGAGGACCGCGCTGCCGCGGCGTCCAACGATCCGATCCTTCTGCTGGCGGAGCGCCTGCTGCAGTCCGGGGTGGTCGACGAAGCCGCGTTGACCGAGGCCCGTGCCGGAACCGATCGCCGGATGGCGGACATCGAGGCGGCAGTGCTGAAGGGGCCGATGCCTGATGCCAATTCGGCGCGCCTCCATATCACCGGGGAGCTGTCCAATGCCCAGCGGGCTTCGGCGTCCTCATCGAGCGCCCCAGTCGAGATCAATTATATCGGCGCCGTCAACGAAGCCCTGCGGCGCATCCTGGCCGACGACGCCTCGAGCCTCGTCTATGGCGAGGATGTCGGCAAGGCGGGCGGCATCTTCGGCGCCTCGCGCAATCTGCAGCGCGAGTTCGGCGAAGCCCGCGTTTTCGACACGCCGATCGCCGAGGCGGCAATCCTGGGCTCGGCCGTGGGCGCCGCCATGACCGGGCTGCGGCCGATCGTCGAGATCATGTGGGGCGATTTTCTGCTGGTGGCCCTCGACCAGATCATCAACCAGGCGGCCAACATCCGTTACCTCACGCAAGGCCGCGCCAGCGTGCCGTTGGTGATCCGCACCCAGCAGGGGGCCACCCCCGGGTCCTGCTCGCAGCATTCGCAGTCGCTGGAAGCGCTGCTGTTTCATATTCCAGGCATCCGTCTGGGCATGCCGGCCACGCCCCAGGATGCCTATGACATGCTGCGGGTCGCGGCCACGGCATCCGATCCGGTCATGCTGATCGAGGCCCGCGCGCTCTATCAGCGCCGCGAGGCCGTCGATTTCGATCGGGTGCCGGACCCGATGGGGAAGGCCAGGCGCCTGCGCGATGGCAGCGACCTCGCGATCATCGCCTGGAGCACCTCCGTGCCCGAGGCGCTCGAGGCCGCCGACCAGCTCTCGGCCGCCGGCATCAAGGCGGCCGTCCTCGATCTGCGCTGGCTCTCGCCGCTGGACGAGGAGGCGATCGCGGCCGTCGTGGCCCAGTGCAAAGGCCGCGTCCTCATCGTGCATGAAGCCAACCGGACCGGCGGCGTCGGTGCCGAGATTGCGGCGCGGATTTCCGAATCCTATCCTGGTGCCACGGTGCGGCGCCTGGGCGCGCCCGATACCCGCATCCCGGCCTCGCCGCTGCTGCAGGCGGTCCTGTTGCCCAAGGCCGCGGCGATCCTGGCGGCGGCGAAGGAATTGGCCGCGGCGTCTCGTTAGACGTTCAGGTCAGGGAACAACAGGGAGAGATCGGTTATGTCGGCAGCGCCTTCTTCGGCCGGACGACGCGCTCTGATCACCGGCGGTGGTGCCGGCATCGGCGCCGCGACGGCGCGTCTGCTCGTGGAGCGGGGTTGGCGGGTGGCGCTGCTCGACCGGGACGGCCCCGCCGCCGAGCGCACCGCGACGGCGATCGGCGCTCAAGCACATGCCTATCAGGGCGACGTCACCGATCCCGCGGCGATCGAGCGCGTCCTCGATGGCATGGTGGCGGATTGGGGCGGCATCGACGATCTCGTCAACAATGCCGGGGCCTGGGATCATGCGCCGCTGCTGGACCTGACCCTGGAGCGGTGGAAGCATATCTTCGACATCAATCTCTGGGCGCCGCTCGAGATCTCCAATGCCGCCGTGCGCCGCATGGAGCGGGGCAGCGCCATCGTGAATGTCGCCTCGGTGATGGGCCAGATCTCGGCGCCGACGCGCGGG
The DNA here is from genome assembly GCF_050729195.1 of Hypericibacter sp. NCBI lineage: Bacteria > Pseudomonadati > Pseudomonadota > Alphaproteobacteria > Rhodospirillales > Dongiaceae > Hypericibacter > Hypericibacter sp. The sequence goes on along the minus strand of NZ_JBOHKS010000031.1, from coordinate 10,865 downwards.
CCCTATTGCGTCTCGAAGAGCGCCCTCATCAGCCTGACCAGGATGCAGGCGATCGAATGGGCCGAGCGCGGCATCCGCGTGAATGCGATCGCGCCCGGCTATATCATGAACGAGCCGACGGCGGCGCTGGTCGCTGCCGGCAGTTTCTCGACGGACGCCATCAACCGCCGCACCCCCATGGGGCGGTTCGGCACCGAACAGGAAGCGGCCGAGGGCATCGCTTTCCTGCTGGCGCCGGAGAAGGCGAGCTATGTCACCGGCCACACGCTGGAAGTGAATGGCGGCTGGAATGCCTATGGCTATGTGTAGGAGCGAGCGATGATCACCGGATTCAATCACACCAGCTTTACCGTCACCGACATGAACAAGTCGGTGGAGTTCTGGACCAAGCTGCTGGGCTTCAAGGCGGCCTCGGTCTCGCCGCGCCAGGGGATCTGGCAGGAGGAGGTCACGGGCATCGCCGGGGCCTCGCTCATGGTGGCCCATCTCTATGGCCATGGGCATCATATCGAGTTCATCCAGTATCTCGACGGCGCCATCAAGGGCGCGCCGCCGCAGCCGGCCCAGACCGCGGCCGCGCATGTCTGCCTCGAGACCGACGATATCCGGAAGACCTGGAGCGAATTGATGGCGGCCGGGGCCACGCCCCAGGGCCAGATCGCCGATGTGAGCACCGGTCCCGTGAGCGGCTGCTATGCGGGCTATCTCCGGGATCCCAACGGGATCATCATCGAGCTGCTCGAGATGAAGCCGAGCTGACAGGCGTTACGGGGCGCAAGGGGAGAAGCGGGCGTGTTCGATTTTTCACAGCGGGTGCTGCTGCTGACCGGCGCCAATGGCGGCATCGGCCGGGGGATCGTGCGGGAGTTCCTGGAGGCCGGCGCCAACGTCGTCCTGGCCGACATCAACGAGCCCGGCACGGCGGCGTTCGTCCGTTCGATCGATCCGGCCTCGGCCCATACGGCGGTCGTCAGACTGGACGCCAGCGACACGGCCGATGTGGAGCGCGCGGTCGAGCTCTGCACCCGCCGCTTCGGCCGGCTCGATTTTCTCGTCACGGCGGCGGCGATCTTCGAGGACCATCCCTTCGAGACCATGACCGACGAGCAATGGCGCCGCACCATCGCGGCCAATCTCGACAGCGTCTTCTATGCCTGCCGCCGCGCGGTGCCGGCGATGAAACAAGGCGGGGCGATCGTCAATCTGGCCTCCGAGGCCGCTCATACCGGCGGCAGTCCGATGCATTCCCATTATGGCGCCACCAAGGCCGGGGTGCTGGCCTTCACCAAGACCATCGCCCGCGAGCTGGCGCCGCGCATCCGCGTCAATGCGGTCTCGCCGGGCACCATCAACACGCCGATGGTCGCGCGCTGGCTCGAGCAGCATGGCCCCGCCTATATCGACACCATCCCGATGCGCCGCCTCGGCGAGCCCAAGGATGTCGCGCAGGCCGTGGCCTTTCTCTGCAGCGACGCCGCCAGCTACATCACCGGCACCACCATCCATGTGAATGGCGGCGGTTATGTCGGGGCGTAGCGCGGCCTACCGCCGCGCGGGGGGCTGAGCGCGATGGCGAGCGTCGATATCGCCGGCGTCGGCAAGAGCTACGGCACGCAGAAGGTGCTGCAGGGCATCGACATCGCCATTCCGGATGGCGAGTTCGTCGTGCTGGTGGGCCCGTCCGGCTGCGGCAAGTCGAGCCTGCTGCGCATGGTGGCAGGACTCGAGGAGATCACCGAGGGCACGATCGCGGTCGGCGGCCGCGTGGTCAATAAGGTGCCGCCCAAGCAGCGCGACATCGCCATGGTGTTCCAGAACTACGCGCTCTATCCGCACATGACGGTGCGCGAGAATATGGGTTTCAGCCTGAAGCTGCGCGGCGCCAGCAAGGCCGAGATCGACAAGGGCGTGGGCCGCGCCGCCGAGATCCTCGGGCTGCAAGCGCTGCTGGACCGTCATCCACGGCAGCTGTCCGGCGGGCAGCGCCAGCGCGTCGCCATGGGCCGCGCCATCGTGCGCCAGCCCCAGGTCTTCCTGTTCGACGAGCCCCTGAGCAATCTCGACGCGCAGCTGCGCGTCTCGATGCGCGGCGAGATCAAGGCGCTGCATCAGCGCCTCGGCATCACCGCGATCTACGTCACTCATGACCAGCTCGAGGCCATGACCATGGCCGATCGTATCGTCGTGCTGAATGGCGGCCATGTGGAACAGGTGGGCCGTCCGCTCGAGCTCTATGACCGGCCGGTCAACCGCTTCGTCGCGGGCTTCATCGGTTCGCCGGCGATGAATTTCCTGACGGGCCGCTTGGTGAATGAGGGCGGCACCGCTTACGTCGACAGCGCCGGCATCAGGCTGCCGCTCGCGCGCCTTCCCGACGCCGTGGACGGCCGGGCGCTCATCTACGGTATCAGGCCCGAGCATCTGGCGCTGACCGGGGCGGGCGCGGGCCTGCCGGCGATCGTCGAGGTGGTGGAGCCAACCGGCGCCAGCACCTTCGTCTCGGCCCGCGTCGCAGACACGCCCATCAGCGCCGTGATCGCCGAGCGCCGCAACCCCTCCCCGGGGACGACGCTGCCGCTCTACCCGCAGCTCGATCATGTGCACCTCTTCGATGCGGAGACCGGCAAGCGGCTGGGGTAATGCGGTCGCGTTCGCAGCCGCTCAAGTCGCCAGCTTGAACCGCTCCTGAAGGACGCAGGTGCTCATCAGCAGCATGAGCACCTGGTCGATGACGGCGCGCTGGCCATCATCCATGTCGTCGACGCGATCGAGAAGGGCTAGGACTTTTCGCCGATCGAAATAGGGAATGGAGGCGAGAACACCGCCGCGCAGCGTGTCCTGCATCAGTGCGCTCAGCTTCTGCTGCGGGTCGAGTGCCGCCGGCGGTGCCAGGAAGGGGTGCTTCTGCCGGCGATAAACGGTGTCGGTGATGACATCGCGGGCTGCTTCCCTGAGGACATATTTCTCCGTCATGCCGCGAATCTTCTGGTTCACCGGCTGCGAGCGGATGACCTCCACGACATGGTGATCGAGGAAAGGCACCCGCCCCTCGATGGAATGCGCCATCTCCATGCGATCGCCGAGCATGCACAGGACATAGTTGGGCAGCACCGTCTTCGACCAGAGATAAAGCGACTGATGCACGGGTTCGCGTCCGGCCATCTGGCCGTGAACATCCACCTCGTTGAGGAGCGCGTGATAGCCTTCCCGTTGGCCGAAGCGATCGAGGAAATCGCCCGCCATCACCGCCCGCATCTTCTGCGCGCGGCCCGAGAAGGTCTCGACCCAGGAGGGCACGAAGCCGAGCGTCCGCTTCACGCCATCGAGCGGCCCCGTTTCCCCGTCCGGCAGCAGCAGGCCACGGGAGACGGTATTGGTCTTCTGCAGCTCGTCAAGCAGATCCCTGATGTGATCCGGATCCTGGCCTTCCCGGTTGTAAAGCAGCATGTCGCGGCGGAAATGCGCGTAACCGCCCAGGATCTCGTCCGAGCCCTCGCCGGTCAGGACGACCTTGTAGCCGGCATTGCGCACGGCACGGCTCAGCAGATATTTGGCGACGCCATGGGCGTTGAAGCAGAGTGTTTCCGACTGGAAGATCGCATCGAAAAAATGATCGGCCAGGTCGTCCTGGTGGATCGGAATGGGAACGAACTCGGCGCCGGCCTTCGCCGCCATTTCCCGGGCTTGCGCTTGCTCGTCATATTCGGCGCGGTCGAAGCTCAAGGTGAACGCGTGAATGGATTTCGGATGATGGCGCGCGGCGAGACCGAGCACGGAGCAGGAGTCGAGGCCCCCGCTGAGATAACAGCCGACGGGAACATCCGCCCGCAGACGGATGCGAACGGCCTCGTCCAACGCCTGGCGAAACTCCGCGACATAATCCGCATCGGAGCGCCGCACCCCGCCTGCCTCCATGGTCGGGTAATTGAAATCCCAATATTGATGGAGCTGAACATGCTCGTCGGTTGCGAGCAGGTAGTGGCCGGGCGGCACCTGGAAGACGCCGTCGAACAGCGTCCGCGACTGATAGCCGCCGAATCCGAAGACGTGATAGACGGATTCGGCATCCCAGCGCGCCGGCACGCCTGCGGCGAACAGCGCCTTCACTTCCGACGCGATATAGAGCGTTCCGTTGTGGAAGGCGTAGAACAGCGGCTTGATGCCGAAACGGTCGCGGGCGGCGAAGAGTGTCCGGTTGGTTTCGTCCCAGATGACGAAGGCGAACTCGCCCCGCAGCCGATGCAGGCATTGCGCGCCGAGATCCTCATAGAGATGCAGTGCGATCTCGCTGTCCGAGCGCGTGCGCAGGCGATGACCCGAATTCTGGAGCTCCTGTCGAATGGCTTCGTATCCGTAGAACTCGCCATTGGCGACGATCCGGCTCCGTTCGTCCTGGCTGGCGATCGGTTGATCGCCGGTTTCAAGATCGATGATGCTGAGCCGCGCATGGCCCAGAGCGACCCGGCCGTCGGCGCTGATCCAGTGGCGCTGACCGTCGGGGCCACGGTGATGGAGCCGCCGGGTGGCGCGCTGGATGACGTCCGGGGAAATCCTGTCGCGGCGCGTGAACAGTGCGACGATCCCACACATATCGATTTCCTCCGAGCCCGATGCATGAACCGATGTGTCGGCGAAGAGCCGCGATCCGAACCGTCGTCTCGGTCGCAGGCCCTCAGGTCATCGCCGCATGGGGGTCCAGGCTAGATATCGATCATGTTGCCAGGATGTCGCCGCCGTGGGATTGAGATTTCAATTGTTGCACCGCGGTCGCCCTTTGTGCCGGCGCGACCCGGTTTGGTGAGACAGCACCGCTGTCTCGATGAGCCCTGTGTTCCAGAATTACGGCGCCATCACGGCGAAGCCGCGCTGAACTCGGCGCGATAATCGTCGCCGTCGATAGACCATGTGAAGGTCCCCCGGGCGCGCAGCGTGGCGAATCTTCCGGTGCCGCCGATCATTGCCCAGTTGCCGGTGCCGCCGACGCGGTCCGGGCCTTCCTTGAATGTCGCGACGCCCGTGAATGTCTGATTCGAGACCGACCCATCCTTGAGCAGGACGGTCCAGTTGCCCGTGAACGGCTCCTTGTCATCGCTCGTTTCGATGACCTCGGCGCCCGCGAAGGCCGCGGTTTCGCCGTTCGCATAGAGGATTTGTCCCTTGAAGGCCGCCAGGTCGAAGCGGCCGCCTCGTCCTCCGGCGGCGTCATGCGCCTCATGCCAGATCGTTTGCGCCGTCTGCATGCCCTTCGTGAGATCGTGCGGGGCCATCTCGGCCTCCTGGTTCCGGCACCCCCGGGAAGGCAGGGGAAGCGAGCGCAGGGGACGCGAGCTTAGCCGACAATGGGAAGGGGATCGAGGGTCGGGGCCTTTTAAGCCGCCTTGATCTGCGCCAGGAAGCGATCGATCTCGGTCTTGAGGTCGCTCGCCTGGCGCGTCAGCGCGCTTGAGGAGCTCAAGAGCGCGGTCGAGGCGCTCTTCGTCACCTCCGCACTCTTCGTCACCTCGGTCATGCTGGCCGAGACCTGGCCGGTGCGGCTTGCGGCCTGTTGGACGTTCTGGCTGATCTCGGCGGTGGCGCTGCCCTGCTGCTTCACCGCCTCGGCGATGACGCCCGAGCTGGTGTTGATCTCGGCGATGATGCGGGCGAGGCGCTGCATCACGCCGGTTGCCTCGCGGGTCGCGGCATCGACCGCCTGCAGCTTGGCGCCGATCTCGTCGGTCGCCTTCGCGGTCTGGCCCGCGAGCTGCTTCACCTCGTTCGCCACCACGGCGAAGCCCTTGCCGGCCTCGCCCGCGCGCGCGGCCTCGATCGTGGCATTCAGCGCCAGCAGATTGGTCTGGCTCGCGATCTCGGTGATGAACTGGATCACGCCGCCGACATCGCGCGAGACCTTGGAAAGCTCCTCGACGATCTTCGTGGCCTGATCGGCTTCGGTGACCGCCCGCTCGGCGGTCGCGGTGGTCTGGTCGGTCTGCGAGGCGATCTCGCGGCTCGAGGCCGCCAGCTCCTCGGTCGCGGCGGCGACGGTCTGCGAATTCTCGGTCGCGGTGGCGGCGCTCTGTGCCACCTCGCCGGCCTGGGCGTTGGTCTCGTCGGCCTGATGCGACAGGGTCGAGGCGGTCGATTCCAGCTCCTTGGCCGCCTTGGAGACCGACTCCAGGCGCCCGCTGATGGCCGCGTCGAAGGCCTTGGCCATCGCTTCCAGCGCTTCCTGGCGCTGCAGGCGGCGCTCGCTCTCGGCGAGCTGCTCGGCTTCGAGACCCTTGGCCTTTACCGCATTCTCGCGGAACACTACGAGCGCGTGCGCCATCTCGCCGACCTCGTCGGCGTTCTTGGCGCGGTCGATGGTGACGTCGAGAGTGCCGTCGGCGAGCTGCTGCATCGAGCTCGTCATCTTGTGCAAGGGACGGATCACGCTGAGGCGGATCATGGCCAGCACCACGCCGATCGCGCCCAGGAAGAGGAGGGCGGTGATGATCAGCGAGAGCAGCTGGTCCTGATTGAAGCCGGCGACGCGGCGCTCGAGCAGCCGCTGCATCTCGCTGGAAGCCAGCTTGTAGAAGCCGTCGATCGCGGCGAAGGTCTTGGCCGCATCGGCGTCGGAGGTGGCGCCCTTGGCGACGTTCTCGGCGAAAGCGCCGAGCGTGGTCTTGGCGGTCTGATAGGCACCGTCCATATTGGCCTTGAGGCTGCCGTCGGCATTGCCGCTATAGCTCGAGGCGACCGAGGCATCCGCGCCGTCGAGCAGCGAGGTCAGCCCGCCCAGCGCCACGAAGAAATCGACCTGCTCGTCGCCGCCGATATTCCCGTCCTTCCAGTCGGCGCGGCCGAGATTGATCATGCCGGCGGTGCGGTCGAGGATGTCCGGCAGCTTGATCAGCACCAGATCCATCACGTAATAGCTGTCGAGATCGGGATCGAGGATGAGGTTCGACTTGTCGCCGATGCGGTAGATCACCGCGCGCAAGGCCGCGCGGGCCGCTTCGAGCTTCTCCGGCGTGAGCCCGCCATCGAGATCGGCGAGCGCGGTCGCCGCGGCCTCGGCCAGCTCGGCGCTTTCCATCCCGTCGCCATAGCTCGCTTCGAGTCCGCGGATCGCCGTCGCGGCGGCCTTGCCGTCGACGGGTTTGCCCGACACGATCGACTGCGCGACCTCCATCTGCAGCTGGGACAGCCCGCGCAGATAGAAATTGCCGGTGTTCTCCTTGTCGCCGAAATCGATCGCGATGTTCTGCGACGCCACCAGCGCCCAGACCATATAGGCGACCGGCACCAGGAACAGCAGCGAGGCCAGGCCCAGCTTGTGAGCGATCGTGAACTTCTTCATCGTCCAAACCTCGGCGCAACCAGGCGCAATGGCGGGGGATTTCCGCGGGGATTTCCAAGGAAGAGATTTAGGTCAGAGCCGTTGCCAAACCGTGAATTCTTTCCCCCGTTGAGATGAGGACGCGGCGATTTCGGTGGAGGCCGATGGAAATTGCTTGGACCGGTATCCGATGGCGGGCGCACCCTAGATCGAAGGGTTTAGTGGAGCGGCTGTTCGGCGCGTCGCTGCCTGAGTTCCTTTCCCCTCCCCCGTTGAGGGGGAGGTTAGGGTGGGGAGTGGGCAGACGCTCAGTCGTGTAAGCGCGTCGCGAATCGTTTGAGGCAGTTGCGCGATCTCTGGACCAGCGAGTCCGTGGCTACCCCCCACCCCAGCCTCTCCCTCAAGGGGGGAGGTGAAGAAAGCGCGCTGAGAGCGAAGCAACCTAATCACCCCAAAACAACAAACCCCGACCTTCCGGGGGAGAAAGTCGGGGTCCGAGATCGAAACGCTCCTTCGAAGCTTTGAAGTAGAGCGTAGCGATCACATCGATGTTGGGGGCCTGTGCCGAACGAAATTGAAGGTGAGTGTTTAGGCGGCAGCATCCGCCCTGGCACCAGTCACGGTTTCGGCTTCGACCGTGACGGCGACCGCATGGATCGCCGCCATGATCCAAGCCGCACCCTGTCGCAGGGACAAACACGTCTGCCTAGTCAGGTGACATCAAGTCTGACAGACTGATCGTGGAGCATCGCTTGCAGGACATGCAGCTGTGGCAGACAGGCCAGAGCGACGGCTAGCAGCGATCATGGTCGCCGACATCGTCGGTTATTCTCGGATGATCGAGGCCGACGAAGCGGGGACGATTGCGGCCATCAAGAAGCTGCGCTCCGACATCATCGATCCGCTGCTGACCGAAGCCCACGGACGCATCGTCAAGCTTATGGGCGATGGGCTGATCGTGGAGTTTGGCTCGGTCGTCGATGCCGTGAGCGCCGCGGTGGATATGCAGAACGCGCTCGCCGCCCGGCAAGCCACATCATCGCCCGATCGTCGCATTGTCTTCCGCATCGGAATCAATCTCGGCGACGTCGTCGTCGACGGTGATGACCTGATCGGGGACGGCGTGAACGTCGCTGCGCGCCTGGAGCAGATCTGCGAGCCCGGTGGGGTGCTCGTCTCCGGCACGGGCTTCGATCAGCTCCAGGGCAAGCTTGCGGTGCCGATCGGGTTCGTGGGCGAGCAGCGCGTCAAGAACATCCAGCGGCCGATTCGAATCTATCGCGTAGGACCCGGTGGCTCCCGGATGAGCTGGGTCAGGCGAATTTCGCGACGGCGCCGCCTGAGGACTGCTACGGCCGTTGCGGTCGCGTTGGCGATCGCCCTGGCGCTCGCCGGAGCCGGGCTCTGGCTCTTCGGAACGGGCGGGTCGAGGCTCATGGCCAATGCATCGATTGCCGTGCTGCCCTTTGAGAATCTTGGCGGCGACGAGGCCACCCTGCGGCTCGCCAATGGACTCACGGAGGACATCATCACGGATCTGGCCAGGTATCGGAACGTGGACGTTATCGCGCGCAACTCGACAGCCGTATACCAGGGCAAGCCCGTTGACGTTCGGCAGGTCGGCCAAGACCTGAACGTAAGCTACGTGCTGGAAGGCTCGGTCCAGCGCGACGAGGACCGGATCCGGATAACCGCTCAGCTGATCGATGCGAGAACTGCCGGGCATCTCTGGTCCCAGCGTTGGGACCGCATGTTTGCCGATTTCTTTGCGGTGCAGGCCGAGATTTCAGAACAGGTGGCAGCGCAGGTGGTCGGTTGGCAAGGCGCGATATCTCTGGCGGAACACCAAACTCATCGCCGGACCCAACCGCAGGACATGACAGTCTATGACACCTACCTGCGGGGCGATGAAGCACTTTCGCGGTTCACCAAGGAGAGCGTTGAGGAATCGATTCCATTGTTTGAATCGGTGGTTAAGGAAGCTCCACAGTTTGCCCAGGGCTGGACCGCGCTTGGCAGCGCTTACGAGGCAATGGTTGACTTTGGCGCTGACTCGCAGATCGCGCTGCCGAATGCTCTAGACGCGGTGCGGCACGCCATAGAACTCGATCCGATGGATGCCGACGCCCACGCGTTACTGGGTCAGCTTCTTGGCATGCAGGGTGATTTCAAACGCTCGGAGGCCGAGTTCGACATTGCGCTGGGCCTGAACCCGGGATCCGCCGATGTCATGTCGGCCTATATAACGTTTGCGGCCGTGCTCGGCCAGCCGCAGCGCGGCGCCGAGCTTGCGGATCGGGCCATCCGACTAAACCCCAGATACCCGCCGGGGAAAACCACGCCTTTCAGCTACGCGTATCTCATGGTTGGACGCTATGAAGATGCGCTGCGGGTCCTCGAACGCCAGTCGACGGAGAACTACAACCTGTACACATGGATTTTTCGATCCGTCTGCTATGCCGTGCTCGGCCGACGCGACGAAGCCAAGGCCTGGGTTGCGAAGGCACTGGAGCATTATCCGGATCTGACGATTGAAGGATTGCTCGGAGGCCCCGACTGGAGCGAAGCAGAACGGAAGTTGTTCTCGGAGGCCATGCGGACGGCTGGCTTCCCGGTCTGCGCCCCCACCGTAGACGAGGCCGCCTACGATATGACGACATTCCTGCCGGAATGTCAGCGAAGGTGAGGGACTCCCGCGGAGTCGCATGTCGCCTGGTGATCTCTCACGCGGTGGGCAGACGCTCGCTCTTATGTCATCGCCGGACTTGATCCGGCGATCCAGGGCAACGGCTCCTTGCCTGAACGCCTGAACGCCTGAACGCTTGGATGCCCGGATCAAGTCCGGGCATGACAACAGGGGACCGTCGCCCCAAACGACAAACCCCGACCTTCCGGGGGAAGAAGGTCGGCGTCCGAGATCGAAGCGCTCGTTCGAAGCTTTGAAGTAGAGCGCAGCGATCATATCGATGTCGGGGTTCGCGTGGCGCCAGTCCCTCAGCGTCTGACCATCGGCGGGGGCGGCGCCGAACCAAATCAGAGGCAGGCCTTTATGCGGCGGCGGCTTCCGTCGGAGCACCGGTCATGGCTTCGCCCTCGATCGTGGTGGCGACCGCATGGACGACCGCTGCGATCCGCACCGCGGCCTGGATCTGCTCGGGTGCCAGGCCCGCCTTGCGCAGCTCGCGCTCATGGGCGTCGATGCACATGCCGCAGCCATTGACGGCCGAGACCGCGAGCGACCAGAGCTCGAAATCGGCCCTCTCGACGCCGGGCTTGGCGATCACGTTCATCCGCAGCTTCGCCGGCAGCGTCTTGTAGTCGGGCGCGGAAGCCAGATGGACGAAGCGGTAATAGATGTTGTTCATCCCCATGATCGCCGCGGCCGATTTCGCCGCAGTGAGCGCCTCGGGCGTGAGCCTGGGCGCGAACTCCGCGAGGATCGCTTCGCTGACCTCGGCATTGCGCGAGGCCAGCGCCGAGGCGACGAAGGTCCCGGCACGCTGCTGCTCGGTCAGGCCCACCTCGCTCGCGAGGCTCGAGAGATTAAGCTTCAGGTCGC